>CAZUZF010000008.1:0-27821 GCA_964624955.1 uncultured Gammaproteobacteria bacterium | reverse complement strand
AGATGCAGACGTTGACGGAGAACATATTGAAACATTAATTTTGACATTCTTCTATCGCCACATGCCAGAGGTTATTAAAGAAGGCTTTCTATATATAGCCATGCCTCCATTATATAAGCTAACTGCAGGAAAAGACAGTAGATACGCGTACAGCGATGAAGAAAAAGAAGAAACTATAAAGCAAATGCAAAAAGACGGAGTTAGAGCAAATATCAGTATTCAAAGATACAAGGGTTTGGGAGAAATGAATCCCGATCAGCTTTGGGAAACAACCATGAATCCACAAAACAGAATATTAAAACAGGTAAGTATTGAAGACGCGGAAGAAGCAGACGCAACATTTACCATGCTTATGGGAGATGAAGTTCCACCAAGAAAACACTTTATACAATCTAATGCAAAACAGGCAACGCTGGATGTATAAAGCTTGACAACATATTATTTAGAATGTTAATATCCCGTTATGAGAAGAGCCACGCATGAAGGGCCACCAATCAATCCTGGTCGTGATCCCAAATGGGGACCGATGCCAAGTGAAAAAGGTGTAACTGTATTAAGTATTGCAGGAACATTTAGTGAAGGTGCAGTAGATTTTCCCTTTGCCGGAGTAGTATATAAGCAAGATGCCACAGGGAATATTTTTGGCAATTTAATAGACAAAAATGGAAGCTCTAGAATTTTAGGTAGACAAAGAGAGACCAAATTAGTATTTATTAAGCGCTATGATACCTATTTAAGTATGAGACCGGATTTCCAGGGAAACCAGGAAATTCAACTACTGGAAGAAACCTCTGCTAATCCGCACCCTATTTATTATTTCTTTAGGGAACAAAATGGAATATGGTTAGGAAGATATAAATCCGAAGGAACAGGAAGAAGAACAGAAGCACATTGCAGACTAATTCCAATTAGCACACCAGCAACACTTTTTACCTTTACTCATGATAATCCGTATGCCCTAAGTTATTACGATGGAGTCGTAAGTGATTTTGCAGCAAAAGCGACTGAAGAAGCGTCAACCAGAAGACATCTTGCGAGACGAACTCATTCTTTATTTCGAACTCCCCAGCTTCCAAACGGAAGTGATTCGAAAGTGCATTAAGCAGATTTAGCATTCTGCTATAATTTCCTCATGTTTAAAGATCCAACTCTGCAAAAATTATATAAAAAATACGGTCCTCATAAATTTGAAGATAGAAGTGAAAAACTATTAGAAGAATTAGTTGAATCAATTATTTCCCAACAATTATCAAATAAGGCTGCTGATACTATATATAATAGATTCCTAGCGCTTTTTGGAAATAAGTTTCCTTTAACAAAGCAACTCTTAGATATTGATCTTGAAAAACTTCGAAGTGCCGGCATGAGTTATTCAAAAGGACAATATATTAAAAACATTGCTAAAGCTTTTAGGGATGGGGAATTAGTTATTGAAAAAATTATTAAATTAAGCGATGAAGAGGTTATAAAAGAATTAACCAAGATAAAGGGGATAGGGAAGTGGACTGCGGAAATGACGCTAATTTTTACCTTAAAAAGAGAGGACGTTTTCTCAATCGGTGACGCAGGATTAAAAAGAGCAATCAAAAACTTATATAATCTAGAAAAGGATTCTGAAATACTTAAACTAAGCCAAAAATGGAAACCGAAAAGAAGTCATGCATCATGGTATCTTTGGAGGAGTTTAGAAAATGATTAAAGTAATTGCATTTGATTATGCCGGAGTTGTTATCCCAGGCCCCATGACTCAGTGGGTAAAAAATAATCTTCAAGAAAACGACGAGAAATGGAAAAAATATAATGAAAACGCTAGAAAATGGGATCTGGGAGAAATGTCGCTTGACCAAGTTTATAAAGTTTTATCAGACATAACAGAAATACCAGCGGATCAAATTTGGGAAAAATTTTATGTAAAAGCTGGATTAAATAAAAACGTGTTAAGACTTATCAAAAGACTTAGAAAAAACTATAAAATTATTTTGTTTTCAAACTTTATATCAGAGCCTTTAAGAAGATTATTAAAGCACCACGAAATTGAAAAATATTTTGATGAATTAATAATTTCCTCTGAACATAAGATGCGAAAACCAGATCCTAAATTTTTTGAACTTTTAGTAGAAAGAGCAAATGCCTTAAAAGGGCAAATTTTATTTATTGACGATAGAATTGTAAACATTGACAAAGCCCAAAAATACGGAATCAAAACCATTCTTTTTGAAAATGCAAAAACTTTAGAAAGCAAGTTAAAAAGTTTAGGATTATCCTTTTAAAGGCTTGAAAAACGCTCTAAATTTCTCTATAATAATAAGGTTGTTATGGACTTATCTTTTATTTTTGAAAATAGATTTTTAATTGTTTTATCCTCAGCAATTTTAGCAATTATCTACGGGGCATTCCTTACTTACAGGGTTTTATCTTCTCCAAAAGGCGACAAGAAAATGAACGACATTTCTGATGCAATCAAAGAGGGCGCTGTTGCTTATATGAAAAGACAATACAGTGTTATTGCAGTTATTGGCGTTGTTATCTTTGCGGTTTTGTTTTATTTTTTGAGTTTAAATAACGCAATTGGTTTTGCAATCGGAGCAATATTTAGTACAGTTGCAGGAGTTATCGGAATGAATGTAGCTGTTAGAAGTAACATTAGAACTGCCCAAGCTGCAAAAACAGGACTTCCAAGCGCATTTTCGCTTGCCTTTAAAGGCGGGGCTGTAACTGGGCTTATGGTAGCAGGTCTTGCTTTATTTTCTGTAGTTGGTTTTTATTGGTATTTGCAAAATTATGACGGTGGAAATTTAACCCCATTGATTGCTCTTGGGTTTGGAGGTTCTTTAATTTCAGTATTTGCGCGTCTTGGAGGAGGTATTTTTACAAAGAGCGCTGATGTTGGAACAGATATGGTTGGAAAAATTGAAAAAGGAATTCCGGAAGATGACCCAAGAAATCCTGGAGTTATAGCAGATTTGGTAGGAGATAACGTCGGAGATGATGCGGGAATGGCAGCAGATCTTTTTGAAACCTATGTCATTACTGCGGTTGCAGCCATGATTTTGGGACAACTTTTATATCCTGGAAACATAGGAGTTTTGTATTTCCCTCTTTTAATAGGAGCTATTTCAATTGTTGCAAGTATTATAGGGACTTGGTTTGTAAGAGTATCGGGAGCAGGAATAATGAAGGCTTTATACCAAGGATTAGGTGTTGCAATTGTTGTCTCAATTGCAGGTTTTTATTTTCTAACCTTAGGCTTATTTCCAGAAGGGTTATTAAATATTCCAAGTATTAATCTTTTCTATACATCAATTATTGGCTTAATTGTAACAGTTGGAATGGTTGGTATTACTGAATATTTTACATCTAAAAAGTTTTCTGCGGTAAAAACAATTGCCAATGCTTCAACAACAGGACATGGAACAAACGTCATCGCAGGCCTTGCGGTATCTATGAAATCCACTTTAGCCCCAATTCTTTTAATAGCGGGGGCAATACTTGCCTCATTTACTTTGGCAGGTCTTTACGGGGTTGCAATCGCTGCAATGAGTATGCTTTCCCTGGCTGGAATTATCGTTGCCATTGATGCATTCGGGCCAATTACGGATAATGCTGGTGGAATTGCTGAAATGGCAGGACTTGATAAAAAGGTAAGAGATGTAACAGACCCCCTAGATGCTGTAGGAAACACAACCAAAGCAGTTACCAAAGCTTATGCGATAGGCTCTGCCGGACTTGCAGCACTTGTGTTATTTGCAAGCTATATCCAAGAGCTAACAAAGAGTGGAAACGGAGCTAATATAGAAAGTGCATTTACGCTTTCAGACCCAATGGTTATTGTTGGTCTTTTCATTGGTGGCGCTCTTCCGTACTTTTTTGCAGCCCTTGCCATGGAAGCTGTCGGGAAAGCATCTGTTGCAATCGTTGATGAGGTAAGAAGACAATTTAGGGAAATTAAAGGAATAATGAGCGGAAAAGTAAAGCCGGAGTATGGAAAAGCTGTTGATATTGTCACCAAAGCTGCTATTAAAGAAATGATACTTCCAACCGTTATAACTGTTGCAGCACCTTTGGTAGTTGGTTTTACCTTAGGTCCAAAAGCCCTGGGAGGACTACTTGTTGGAAGCATTGTTACGGGACTTTTCCTTGGAATTTCCATGACTACAGGTGGAGCTGCTTGGGATAATACTAAAAAATATATAGAAGAAGGAAACTTGGGAGGCAAGGGAAGCTTTGCCCACCAGGCTGCAGTAACAGGGGATACGGTAGGAGATCCTTATAAAGACACGGCAGGTCCTGCTATAAACCCAATGATTAAGGTACTAAATATCGTTGCCTTACTTATTGCATCCTTTCTAGTCTAAAATTAATATTAAAGTTTAAATGGCAGATATAGGAAAACTTCAAAAAACAGAGATATCGGCGGAGATGAAGCGTGCATACCTTGACTACGCTATGTCTGTTATTGTTTCAAGGGCGCTTCCTGATGTTAGAGACGGTTTAAAACCAGTTCACAGACGCATTCTTTTTGCGATGAGCGAAATGGGCCTTGGACCAACATCTAAGTTTTTAAAATCCGCACGTATTGTCGGAGAAGTTATGGGTAAATACCATCCCCACGGAAACGTGGCAATTTATGACTCCCTTGTTCGTCTTGCCCAAGATTTCTCCATGAGATATCCTCTAGTTCACGGTCAGGGGAATTTTGGTAGCCAAGACGGGGATCCTCCTGCGGCCGATCGCTACACAGAGGCTAAACTTCAACAAATCTCAATGGAGATGCTTTTGGATATTGACAAAGAAACTGTTGATTTTATCCCTAATTACGACGGAAGCTTTAAAGAACCAGCTTTTTTACCAAGTCTTTTACCAAACCTTCTTTTAATGGGTAGTGAAGGTATTGCCGTTGGTATGGCAACCAAAATCCCTCCTCATAATCTTTCTGAGGTAGTTGAAGCTCTGTCTTTTTTAATTGACAAAACAAAAGTTACCTTGGAGCCTCAGTTTAGAATCTCTTCAGAAGTAACCGTTGATGAATTACTCGAATTTATAAAAGGACCTGATTTCCCAACAGCAGGAGCAATCTATGATTTTTCAGAAATAAAAAATGTCTATACAACAGGACGTGGAAAAATACTTATAAGGGGAAAAGCTGAAATTGAAGATATTGGTCAGGGAAAATCAGCAATCATCGTTACAGAACTTCCATACCAGGTAAACAAAGCCTTATTGGTTGCAAGAATTGCAGAACTTGCCAAAGAAAAAAAGGTTGAGGGAATTTCAGATTTAAGAGATGAGTCGGACAGACACGGAATAAGAGTAGTAGTTGAGCTTAAAAGAGATGCAACTCCTAAAAAAGTTTTAAACAATCTTTTTAAGCATACCAGTTTACAAACCACATTTCCTGCAAACATAGTTGCTCTTGTTGATGGAACACCTCAAACTCTTAATCTTAAAACGATCCTTGAGGAGTTTCTAAAACATAGATACTTGGTTGTCAAAAGAAGGTCTGAGTTTGAATTAAGACAGGCAAAAGCAAGACTTCACATATTAGAAGGTCTTAAAATTGCCGTTGAAAATATTGACGCGGTAATTAAGACAATAAAAGAAAGTAAAACCCAGGAAGACGCAAAAACTAACTTAATGAAAAAGTTTAAGCTAACTGACATCCAGGCAACTGCAATCCTGGATATGCAGTTAAGACGTTTGGCCGCTTTAGAGAGACAAAAAATTGAAGAAGAATACCAGATGGTTAAAGAAACAATTGCCTATTTGGAAGACCTGCTTTCCCATCCAGCAAAGATAATGGTGGTTATTAAAACTGAGCTTACTAAACTAAAGGAAAGATATACTGATGAAAGGAGAACAAAAGTCTTTAAGGGAAAAGTAGGAGAGTTTAGCGAAGAAGATTTAATTCCAAACGAACCAACCGTTATTACAATAACTGATACTGGATATATTAAAAGACAATCTACAACCAGCTTTAGGACCCAACAGAGAGGCGGAAAAGGAATAATCGGGATGACGACAAAAGAAGAGGATAATATCGCAGATATTCGTTTTGCCCAAACCCATGATAATATCCTCTTTTTTACCAATAAAGGAAAAGTTTATCAAATAAAAGCCTATGAGATAAGCGAATCATCAAGAACTTCTAAAGGCACTGCAATAGTCAATCTTTTAAACATTGAGACAGGGGAGAAAGTTGAAGCATTCGTTGCTTATGGAAAAAACGATAAGTCAACTTTTGTTTTACTTGCAACCAGAAACGGAACTGTTAAGAAATCAAAGATATCTGAATTTGAAAATATTAGAAAAAGCGGAATTTTAGCAATTAAACTTGAAAAGCAAGATGAACTTGTCTGGAGTAGACTAACTAATGCAAATGACCAGGTATTTTTGTTTACAAGAAACGGAAAATGTATCAAGTTTTCAGAAATGCAGGTAAGACCAATGGGAAGAAACACAATGGGGGTAAGGGGAATATTGCTTGGAAAAGACGACGAGGTAATTCAGATGGATATTGTTGGAAAGGGACATAAAGCATTTGCCCTAACTATAATGCAAAATGGGTATGGTAAAAAAACCGCAACAGACCAGTTTCCAAAACAGGGAAGGGGAGGACAGGGAGTTAAGGTTGCCGAAGTGACCCAAAAAACTGGAAAAATTGCCTATACACAGATTATTCCCCAAAGCTGCAGGGAAGTAATCATAACTTCACAAAAAGGACAGATTGTAAAGCTAGATGTTAACTCAATTCCACCGCTTTCACGTGCCACTCAGGGAGTAATACTGATGAGATTCTCAAAACAAGGAGATCAAGTAGCATCTGCCACCTGCATTGAAGAATAAATAATGAAAATAGATGGAAAAGTTATTGCCGAAGAGATTTTGAAAAATCTCAAAGATAGGGTGGAGAAACTTAAAGAAAGAAAAGTTACTCCTCATCTTTATATCTTAACTTTTGGTAAAGAGCCCCAAACACAAAGTTACATAAAACAAAAATTGCTTCGGGCAAAACAAATCGGGGCAAAAATTACAATTAAAAGGTTCAAATCCAATATATCAGAAAAAACCGTCTTTAATTTTATTGAAAAACTTAATAAAGATAAAAAGATTAATGGCATAATTATCCAAAGACCTCTGCCTAAGAACCTTAATGAAGAAAAAATCTGTCTGGCAGTATCTCTATCCAAAGATGTAGATGGATTTGGTCCGCATTCAAAATTTGGTGCTCCAGTAGGACTAGCTGTACTTAAACTTATCGAATCAACGCTAGATTCACAAGAAATCACAGAATTTCTAAAATCTAAAAAAATTGTTCTTGTAGGAAAGGGGACTACGGCAGGAAAACCGGTCATCAATCTTTTTAAAAGATTAAATATCAAAACAAAAATAGTTGACAGTAAAACTAAAGGGAAACAAAAAATTTTAAAATCTGCAGATATCATAGTAACTAGTGTTGGTAAAAAGATAATCAAAAAAGAAAATATTAAAAAAAATGTATTATTGATAGGAGTTGGCATGCATACAGTTAATGGTAAATTAAAAGGAGACTATGACGAAGAGGAAATACAAGCAAAAGTTTCTTTTTATACCCCAACACCAGGAGGAGTAGGACCAGTCAATGTAACAATGCTAATGAAAAATCTTGTAGAAGCAACAGAAGAACAAACTCATAACGATTGACACCAAAGCCTTAATTGATTAATATACTTTTAATGAAAAACTTCTATCAAGAATTTAAAACTCCAATAGTCACAGTTTCCTTAATCTTTCTTGCGTTTTTAATCTATACAAAAGTCTTTGGGCCAATTCCTTTTTATATAACTAGCATAAATACAACCAAAACTGATTTGTTTTCCTCATCAGGCAGTGGGGAAGCAATAGCAGTTCCCGATACTGCAAGCGTTTCAATTGGCGTTACCAAAGAAGCCGCAACAGTTGATGGCGCACAAAAAGAGGTTAATACTATTGCAAATAAACTTATTTCTGACATTAAAAAACTTGGCATAAGTGAAAAAGACATTAAAACTACAAATTATAGTGTATATCCAAACTACGGTTCAGGTGGACCAGTGCCCCTGACTTATCCTTCAAAGGATACATCTGAAAGAATAACAGGATACACGGTAACCCAAAACATTGAGGTTAGAATAAAACCATTGGATAAGACAAATAGTGTAATAGATACTGCAACCAAAGACGGTGCAAATCTTGTAGGCGGTGTTAATTTTACCTTTAGCGATGATCTAGAAAAAAGATTGGAGAAAGAGGCAACTCAAAAGGCAGTCAATGATGCAAAACAAAAAGCACAGATACTTGCAAGTACATCTGGGATAAGACTTGGAAAAATTGTTAATGTTGTCTCAAGCACAACTCAACCGCCGTATGTTTTAAGAGGATTGGGAGGAGTTTTGGAGAGCAAGGCAACTGATAACGCTACGCCAACAGAAATTACACCAGGAGAAAGCAAGATTACTATTTCCGTTACAATTTACTACGAAACGAATTAACTCCTCTTAATTAAAACCTATAGTTGGATTTATTCTTCATTTTTGCTATACTTTCAAGCTATGATAAAACAAGAAAACAAACCAGGACTACCTAATCTTGCAGCCGATCTTAGACAAGCAAATACAGAAATAGGGCATGGAATGGATTTGCCTTTACGAAGAGAGCTTGCGGCAAGCAGAGGTTATGGTTTTGTAACCAGATTTAATAACGGAGGGAGTGCATGGGGTATTCCCGCAGAAGGAAACGGATTTAGATATAACAATGGTCATTTCTGGAATATTGCTTATTTAATAGATAGAAGTGGAGAAAGAATAGTAGCAGATCCTTTTAAAATGGTAAGAAGTTTTTCAGAAGATAGAGCTAGAGTCGAAGGAGGATTCATTGATCCTGCGGGTAAACTGGTAATCAAAGGAAAATTTTACTATCCTTCTTTTGATTTTAGTGACGCAGTAGCAGCGGTTACAAAAAGCTCAGGCTCAGTGTTTATTGACAAAAACGGTAAGGTTTTATTCGGTCAAAAATTTATGGATGTGAAAAGTTTTAACGATGGACTTGCTCCTGTTAAAATGCCCATTCCGGATTCCCAAGATTGGCAGGATGATTGGACATACGATGATTGGACATACATAGATATAAATGGGCAACAGGCCATTGACGGACAATTTTTCTGGGCATCAGAGTTTTCCGGTGGGATAGCCACTGTAGTGAGAAGTCCAAGAGAACGGTCTAGATTAATTGACCAGCAGGGAAGGGAAATTAGAGTTAAGCAAGATATATGGCGTCTAGATAATCCATCTGAAGGTTTTGTATGGGGAAGGGGTCGCGAATATGATTATTTACTCGATAATCAGGGCACTGTCATCCTAAGAGAAAGATCTGGCAGCATGCCGGAAGAATTCCACGAAGGATTTACAACAGTTTATGACGGGAATGGTCGTAGATATATGGATCGAACAGGACATACGCTCCACGGACGATTTTCAACTGCTCTTGCCTTTAAAGAAGACTTTGCTTTAACAAGACAAAGAGGACGATGGGCTTATATAGATAGGACAGGAAGAAGAGTAAAAGAATTTAGCCATGTTGAAGATGACTGGGGTGAAATAGAAGAACCATCCAGAATTAGAAGACTGATGAGAAGAGTTTTTGCCTAAAATTAGTATTTATTGACATTTAAATTGTCGTAGCTGTACAATCAACCAGATGAAATACTTGTTGGCTGCAATTTCTCTTTTACTACTTATCATCATTATCGCAGGTGGAGCCTTTTATTTTGGCCAGCAGTCGGCCCAAAGAACAAAAGAAATGGCAACTACACCGACACCCACTGCCTTTGTAACAGCTGAAACTCCGGCTGTAACAATTTCTCTTGTTCCGAAAGAAGAAAAACAAACGCTTTCAGGCGGAGGAGTATTGGTTTTTAACGCCTACACCCTTGAAGCTCCCAAGAGCTGGACCTCTGCAGCTGAAAAAGATCAAAACCTTGATAGGTTAACTCTTTCATATAATGGATATTCTATAAAGATTTTTCAGGCGGCAACAGGTGGAGCTCTTTGTCTTTATCCCTCTGATCCAGACGTTGAGGGACCAAGTTCAAGATTTATTTCCTTTGTAGATCTGACAAGTAAGGATGGTAAAAAACTAAGAAGGGGAACAACCGGTGCGCAAAATGCAATGACAGTCTGTGAATTTCAAAACGGAAATTGGGAACAACCTACCAGCTTTGGACATATAAGCTATCAAACGCCTGCAAATCCCGATACAAAGATTATGGACGAAATGGATGGCATTGTTTCCTCTTTGAAGAAAAAGTAAAGATGAGTTTAGAAATTCCACAATTTGCAAGAACAGGAATAGATATTGCAGCAAGAAGAATTGTCCACCTATACTTGACTCGCGGAGAAGCGCAGACAGATAGGGAAGTAGCCCATACAAGGGCACTTGATCTAATGGAGGCTATGCAGAAAAATCCAGATGTTATGAGGCTTTTAAAAGAAATGTTTGTTTTTGAGGACCCAATTTTACAAACAGAGTTTGCCGGTCTTAGCCTTCCAAATCCTTTGTCTATTGAAGCAGGATTTGATAAAACAATAAGGGTGCATAGATTACTTGGAGAAGCTTTGGGATTTGGTGTAGTAAAAGTGGGAACAGTAACAAAAATTCCCTATGAAGGAAATCCTCAACCTAGAATTTTTGACTTACCTTTAAGCGACGGACTGATTAATAGAATGGGTTTCCCAGGGGACGGAACAAATGAAGCTGAATCAAGACTAAGAGAAGATAACTCCCGTAAGAGAAAAAATGCATTAATCATAAGCGTGGCAGCAAGCCGAATAAGCTTCGACAGAGGACATCAAGTAACAGACTTTATTGACGCTGCTTTGCAAATGAGAAAATATGGAGATGGAATAGAGGGTAACGTTAGTAGTCCAAATACAAGAGGTGTAACTGGCCTACAACAAACAGAAGTATTCCAAGATCTTTCTGCCGGAGTAAGAGAAGTACTTACCCCAAATGGAACAAAAGTTAAGTTAATTATTTATAAATATAGTCCTGATCTAGATCAGGACACGAGAGAGAAAGTAGCAACTATTGCCATTGACAATGGGGCAGACGCATTAACATACGGCAATATAACAACTGATCCACAAATAAGAGCAGGATTAGCAAATGACACGCATAGAGAAGAAATGGGGGGCATATCGGGACGCCCTCTTAAGGAAAGAGCTTTGGAAATCTCACATAATATGTATAGTTATTTGGGAGAAGGCACTCCCATAAGTTTCGCAGGTGGTATTGCAAATGCCGAGGATGTTTGGAATGCCTTAACATATGGAGGCGCAAGAATTGTAGGCGTTTATTCTGCTTTTGTCAGACCAAATACGTTTACTCCTAACTTTGCTTTCTACGTCTTAAGAGATTTAGCCAAAGCGATGAGAATGGCGAGAATGAGTAGTATGCAAGATTTTAAAGACTTAAGAGGAAAAAAAGTACCATATCCTCTTAAGGGTTAGCTATTTATTACCACTATGAAATTCCTTGTGAACATTTTTTAACTGCGGGTTGGTTACATGGGTATAAATCTGGGTAGTAGCAATATTCTTGTGTCCCAGCATCTCCTGCACACTCCTAAGATCAGCTCCGTTATATAAAAGATCTGTTGCAAATCCATGGCGAAACGAATGTGGGCTTGCATCAATGGGAATTCTCGCACTTCGAACATATTTTTTAACCAGGCGCTCTACGCTTCTTGTGGTAAGTCTCATACGCTCTCCACCATCTTCTTCTACAACTTTTCCACTATAGCGAATAAACAAAGGCTTGAAGTCATCCTTTCTTGCATCTAAATATCTCTTGACCCAGTCTGAGGCTCTATCAGAAATGAATACAATCCTTGCTCTGCCTCCTTTGCCTATTACACCAAACTCTCTGCGCTCAAAATTAATCTTTTCCCTGTCCAATCTGACAAGTTCTGAGACGCGAAGACCTGTTGAAAATAAAAGCTCCATGACAGCCCTATCTCTCATTCCTTCTTCTTTAGAGGTATCTGGTGCGGTAACGAGTCTGTCAATCATATCTTTTGGTAAAAACTTTAAACTCCTTGATTCTGTTTTAGGAAGATCTATTTTAGAAGGCTCAAGGGTTTTAAAATCATTTTTTATAAGAAATCTTAAAAAGCTTCTTAGGGCAATTACGTAATAATTCTGGGTTACTCTTTGCAGTGTTTGTCCTTTAACGTCTGCCTTATTAGCCAGGAAAACTCTATATTTTCTAATAGTTGGTAAATCTAAATTTTCTATTGTTTTACCTGGTTGGGTAGAGGAAAACCAATTATTAAAGACTTCAAGGTAGTGCTTATAGTCACGAAGGGTAAGCTTGGAACAGTTTTTTTCTATCTCAAGGTATTCTAGAAATTGATCAATTAAGCCAGGCAGTTCGTCTTGCATCAATATTATTGTGCGACACCAGAGAGCAATTGTCAAGTTGACAAGGCTTTTATCTAGATGATAATCTTACTATATGCCAATAGATTATGGATCAGAAATACCACGAGGAACGAAACAAGCACAAACGTTAGTACGAGGATCTAATTTACCACGATCAGAATTGGCAAAGCATCCAGAAGCTGTAAGACCAAAATCCTTTCTAAGAAGGGTTTAAGCTGGATTGGTGAACACAGAAAAGGCATAGCCAAAAGCGTAGCCGTAGGTACAGCAACAGTAGCCACAGCAGTAGCTGTTTCCCAAGTGGTTGAAAAGGCTACAGCCGCACCCACACCGCAAGCAAACAGAGCACATATGGGAACACAAGTCGAGGTTGTAATTGGTCAAGGCGGTGCGCCAATCTTAAAAAGCACACAGTGGCACAATCCCAATCAGGGTTTTCGACCTGATGAATTCTTGCCAGAAGACATAGAAACCGTTGATGATGCGCATGTAGACTTAAGCCATGGTCCCCAGACAATCTTGGTTGAAAATTATAAGTCTTGGGCGCCTCCAAATGTTCCCCAAGGACGAGAAATGGTAATGGTAGTTAGTATAAACGGCAACACCTTGGGGTATATTCCCATTGATGAGAATAGGGATAAAATGAATATAACTCCAATGGAAGGAAAACAACAATTTAATCTTGTTATCGGTCCTGATGGAAGTCCAACACCGCCGGAAGCAAATCAAACAACAGTAATTACAAAATAAATCAAGAGCCTACGGCATAGAGTCTTTCTCTGTATTTATTTTGCCAATCTTCTAAATCTTCATCCCTCAGTTTTCTTGCGGAAGAAATTGTTACTCCTGCTTGCTGAGCACGTACAATAAGATCATCTATGGCTTCCATAATAATATCTGCGCTTTGAAGCTGCTGAGGTGTTTTACAAGTTTCGTCTCGATGAGACTTTCTTTCCTCTCTTAAATAATCAAAAGCTTCTGATAAGACTGTTCTTCTTTTTTCAAGTTGCCTTATTCTAAACCTCGTATAAGCCCCTAAGACGCGTCTTTTTGAAAGACTCCCTGACCTACGCTTTCTTATCATTGACCCAACGGCACTAACTTGCTCGCTTGCAACCTCTATAGCCAATGAGTCTTCAAGCATAAATCCTTCTGGGATCTTCGATCCAATACTAAGCCTATCTTTAAGCCGGTTTGCCGCTATAAATTTTCTTGCGTTTGCATGAACCCTAAATTCTTCAGACTGCTCAGGCAAAAGAACAGTATGCCCTTCAGGGATAAATCGCTCACTACTCATAAACCGTATTATACACTTCCAGCCTCGGGGAATGTCAATAGTTTTAAAATTTAGCCTTATTTACGCACGATAATTTTTGTGTTAATAACCCTATAGTAGGGGAGAGCTAAAAAACATAGGTTTTGGGTAAAACTAGGGGTAACAATAGATAGACAAGTGTAAGCCTTAACAAACTCGGACAAAAGATCATCAAAAATATGTTGAAAAAAAACCACTTCTCCCAAAGACTTAACCTGCGTGATGTCGTAAAAGTATTATTGTGCGACATAATCACTTTAGCTTTCCCACTGCCGCAAACACGTATTTTTATATATCCTTATGTTCATATAGAGAAATACATAAACATAATGAGTAGGGATCTTAAAACACTACTCTCTGTAAAGTCCTACAACGATTTATTTACTATTTAGTTGTGTTATTTACCATCCTCTTCCCGCGTCGCTTTTTGATAGATGTAAATTTAGATTGTAAAATCAATCTAATCGATTAATTTTGAGGCTAAATTTATACAATTTAGCAAATAATTATTCGCACCATACTCCGGGGACAGACGCGTTCGTATTTTTTTCTTCAATTGTAAGAATTAGCCTCATTTAAGTACGAACTAACACATAAGCGTGGCTACATAGAGAGCAATGAGGCTGTAGGGCTGTGAAAAGTCGAGGCTTAGCTTCACATTTCGTGTGAAAACATTGTAAGTTATCCACATTTAATAATTATAGGATATTTATTATAGGACTATATCAAACCTTGTCAGTGTCAAACTGTATCATCTGAATTTCCCGAAGGTTATGACACTTCCCTCTTCTCTACCTTTGCTGAAAAATATTTTTTAAAACCAGCCTGAAAAAAGCATCAAAAATATAAAGGAGATGATTGTAACCCAGAAGTATTCCAAGATTACGCCTCTAAAAAGCCTTCTCTCAAACCAGGCGTGAGTAAGACCTAGGATTACATAAAATATGGCTGTCAAAAAAAGCGCAATGACTGTTGGACTCCCAAGGTTAAACCAAAGAAAGGCTGCAACCTCAACAAGACAAATTGTAATTGTTAATACCCAAAATACCTGGGAAAACAAATTCTTTTCCTGGGCATATGTCCAAACAGAATGCAAAACTATTGGAAATGTATAAAGGATTACAAGACCTAAGGTTATAAAAATATTGGTGTGGAATGAGAAAACCACGTTTGAGATAAAAAAGTAGGATAACATTGTCAAAACCAAGGAGACTGTTCTTGCTCCTGACAAAAGCTGAATTGTCCTAATAGCAGAAACCGTGAAGATATTTTCGGACAAAAATAATGAATAGAGTCCCAGTGCATAAAGAAATGTCATCCCAAAGCGGGTAAGAAGCCTTGCGGGAACGAGTAAATAAAAAAGTCCTAATGCCAAAGTGTAAAAAAACGGAAGTATAAAAACCTGAGGGGTAAAGTTTTCTTTTAGATCTTGCCGTAAGGAAAGGTATAGAAAAAATGACGTCAGAAAAGAAAGAATTAAAACTATTAAAATTCCCGATTTGCCCAAAACATATTCCGCAATAAAAAGACCTATGGAAAGTATTAAAACAGACAATAAAAACTTCTGTCTTTTATTTGTAAAGAATGTAAATATTGATTTTAAAAACTTATTACGACTTCCCCTACCCTCGCTCTTTTTAAAAAAATTCATATACTTATATTAGTTAAATATTAATAATTAATAAATATTACAAAAGATTTGTGTAGACTTTTTGAACGTCGTCTAGGTCCTCAAGCATTGCAACAAAGTCACTAATTTGATTAAGCTTTGCCTCATCTGTTATTTCCATTGGGGTTGTAGCTTGCCTAGAAACATGCGCAGCGATAACTTTTAAGCCCAAAGACTCAAGTGCGTTTTTAACTTTAGAAAGGTTTTCTGTATTTGTATAGACATAAATCTCATCGCCTACCTCTTCTATATCCTCTGCCCCAGCTTTTGCAGCAAGATTAAATATTTCATCAAATGTTTTTGTTTCTTTTAAAACAACAATCTTTCCTACCTGTTTAAATTGATATGAAACGCTTCCAGGTTGGCCAAACGATCCCCTATTCTTGTTAAAAATACTTTTAATTTCGGCTGTTGTTCTCATTGGATTATCTGTTGCGGCCTCTATCATTATCGAAGCTCCTCCCGGAGTAAACCCTTCATATATAACTTCAGACAAATCCCCTGTTTCAGCACTACTTGCTCTTTTAATAGCTCTTTCAATATTTTCTTTTGGCATATTAGCGTTTCTTGCTGCTTCAATTGCCAAGCGAAGTCTGAAATTTTGCTCAGGATCACTAACGCCTCCCCCCTGCTTAACGGCAATCGTTATCGCGTTTGAAAGCTTGGTAAACGCTTGTCCCCTTTTTTGGTCCTTTGCGCCCTTTTGCCTTTTAATTTGTGCCCATTTAGAATGTCCACTCATACACTAAGCCTTAATTATACCTTTTATCTATTGACTTTTGCAATAAATTTAGGTTACAATTTCTCATCGTTTTTTTATTAAATGTCAATTAAAAATCAAGCAATTCAAACCGCATTACAAGGAAACTGGCAAGAGGCTATTATATTAAATAAAAATCTTATCAAAGAAAATCCGTTAGACATAGACGCTTTAAACAGACTTGCTCTGGCTTATATTATTGTAGGAAAAGTAAGCCAAGCAAAATCTACTTATCAAAAGGTAGTAAACATTGATCCTCTAAACTCGATTGCTTTAAGAAACCTCAAAAAACTAAAAGACAAGAATTTAAAAATTACTATCCCAAACGGAAACTACCAAATAAATAATCAGTTCTTGGAAGAGCCGGGAAAAACAAAAGTAATTGAACTTATAAATATTGCCCAAGCAAAAATAGTTGAGGGACTTAGGACCGGACAGTCCCTCACCCTATCCGTAAAAAGGCTTAAAATTTTTGTTTTGGAACAAAATCAATATATCGGTGTTCTGCCAGACGATATTGCAAGGCGTTTAATCAAGTTTATAAAGGCAGGGGCAATTTATAGCGCGTACGTCAAATCAGCAAGCTCTCATAAAGTAAGCATGTTTATAAAAGAAGTAAAACGTGCAAAAAGATATAAAGACCAACCCTCATTTTTATCAAACAGCGAAACAGCTCTTTTGGTTAAAAATCCAAAGAGACAAAATGATGAAGACAACCAAGAAGATAATTCTTACTTGGAGGAGTGACCTCTGTAAATAACCCTTTCTTTGTCCAAACTCTTTTTGACTTCTTTAACACCAGGTTTTTCATTCAATGTTTTTAAAGAAAAAAGAGCAAGGATAAATGATATTACTAGAATCACCAATACAACAATAACAATCATATTTCAAATTTAAGGTCTTTAAAATTTAAGACTGCCTAAATTATTCTCCCCGATTATTATTATAACATCGGCAACGGACTTGTGCTGCGTTTTTTCTATTGGAAAATCTAAATATTGACCCAGTCTTTCAACCGTATAACTTTCTTTTCCGTAATAAATAACTTTGGATTTTTTTTCATTTTGTCTTGTGGTAACCAGGATTACATCTCCCCCTATATTTGTAACCAGTGTTGCAAGTCTTGACCCAAGACCGAAAACCTCTGTTGCATTTACGATTTCAATTGCTTTTTTCTCCGCTTTTATTGCGGGGTCTTTAAAATTAGAGATTAATGTTTGACTGTTTATCGACTCTTGTGAGAGCTTTTGGACTTCTAAAGAGTTTCCCCTCACGCTTGCAAAGAAAGCGAGTCTAAGCGCATCCAAAACCGTCATCCTCTCAAGTTTTTTGGAAAAGACATAAGAGGATTTAATTAAAGCTTGCGGTATGTGATTGCTGTCAAACTCAGCCGTTAGATTAATACGCGCGTCTATAGGAAGCTTAAGAAGCGCTCCTATATTGTTTGTTTTAATTTTTGGATCAGTTTCTAAAACAGATATTGACTTATCCCCCGGTGAAAAAGAGATTACATTTATATTTGTCGCATCTGTCAGTTCAACATTAAAATTGTGTTTCCCATCAAAACTGCTTTCTTTTACCAAGAAAAATATTTTAAAGGCAATTGAGACGGATGCAAAAAACAAAACAAAAAGAATAAAGAAAACGGCAAGCCGTAAATTGTGATTTAGATTGTTTAACTTTTTCTTTGTGTGGGTCATATATTAAAAGTCTTTTTTCTTTTTGGAGATGATCTTGGGCATTGCAAACACTGTGGGATTAGCTCTTGCCTTACCTCTTGAATCCTTTTTCTGTTTTTTCTTATCTCCTTTATAATATCCACCAAAACTTCCCATATTGCCTCCTTTAATAATTTTAGGGGTAAAATGCGGTCAAAGTCAATGCTTTAATCTATCAATTGTTAGAGTTAGCTCATATGGAAGACTACTTTCAAAGCTTAGGGTTTTTCCGGTTTTAGGATGCGTAAAAGAGATACTTTTTGCGTGCAAAAAAATTCTTGGCAAAATTTTCCTATCAATCCTTGAAGTTTTTCGTCCAGCGTAGAGAAAATCTCCAAAGATTGGGTGATTAAAGTATTTAAGATGCACTCTTATCTGGTGCGTTCTGCCTGTTTTTGGGGTAAGCTCGACAAGAGTTAATACTTCCCTATTTTTATCAAGGTTGTTTACAAAAGTCTCCAACACTTTATATTTTGTTGACGCCTGCCTCGCTCCTGCCAAGACCCCAAACCTTTCCCTGTTCCAAGGAAGTCTTCCTACAGGAACATCTATCTCTCCCTCGGCAGCAACCACACTTTTATGAACTAATGCTATATATGTTTTGGAAACGTTTCTTTGCTTAAACTGGGCTTGCAGGTTTTCAAAAGCCTGTTTTGTTTTTGCCACAATTAAAATTCCAGACGTTTCTTTATCAATTCTATGTACTATACCTGCCCTTTTGTAAAAATCGCTTTCGTTATTATCATGAGATTTTTGTTTAAAGTTTTGAAAAATAGGATACCTTTTTTCTACAAAATCCTGGACTGTTGTTTTCCCTTTCGTTGTATCGGCTCTGTTTACTGTAATGCCTGCGGGTTTGTCTAGTACTAAAATATCGCTATCCTCAAAGAGGATTTTAATATCATTCATTTTTTCTCCAAAAACTTATCCATTATCTCATAATTTATTAAGATGATAACGCAGGAAAAGATGGTAATAAACAAGAATATGTTTTCAAGCTCAAAAAAAACAAAATCTTTTGGATTTACAAACAGTTTACTTAAAAAGTAGATTAAAGAAAACACAGCCAAAAATATTAAGCTAAAACTTCCATCCTTTATTTCCCCGCTTTCGGAAAACCTGTAAATAATTTTTTTAAAAACAATTAAAAGAAAAATGGATGAAGCAAATAAAATGTTAAATATTAAATCAAAAAACCGCAGATTTTTTAGAAAGATAAGTAAAAATCCCAAGGGCAAAACTCCCAAAAAAGAAACAGTGAATAAATCAAGCATTTTGCCAATTGGAAGATTTTTCGCTCTAAAATAAAAGCCTAAAAAGACAATTGTTGAGACAAGTGCCCCTATTAGAGAAAGTCCGGGAAAATATGGGTAGGCTATAAAGCCTATAACATTTGAAAACATTGGCAAGGGGTTAAAGATAACATAAAAAAGTCTTGAGAAAAATAAAAAGACAAAGCCTGTCAAAAACGCCGTGTTAAATATTTGCCCCATCGAAATATTCTTTCTAGTGATTACAAAATCCTCATGGGAAAAATAGTAAAGATTATAAAGAAATATTAAAAAACAAAACAGTTGAATAATAAGCAAAATATACATATACTTTTTAGGCTTTATCAGTAATAACAGTTCTAATTGCCGCAATTACCAGGACAATAATTCCTATACCAGTTATAACCGCCTTTACGCCAATTATATCCGCAAGTTCCCCTACCGCAACAACCGGAACAAAAGATAAAACCCCAACTAAAGAATTTAAAAATCCGTAAATCTTTCCCCTGCTCTCATCAGATGTCTCCTCTTGTAAAATCGTATTGGCGGGAACAAAGACAAACGCTGTCGCAAATCCAATTATAAAAGCAAGCACTATCATTATATGCAAAATGTTAATTTGCAGAAATTGCGGAAGATAAAAATTAAAAAAAAGGACAATCTCTCTTGACGTTAATTTGTCTCCGTACGGCAAAAGTAAAATTGCAATGCCTAAAACAAAAAGGCCTATTTTGGTAAGATAAGACTTTGATTTTTTGTGTAAAAAACCTCCTAAAATAAGCGCCGCCAAAGTCATCCCGATAACCGCTGGGGTAACAAAAAACAAGGGGAAATCTTCGACTCTAATTCGCAAGATTCCCTGGGCGTATCCTGGGCCGATGACCGCAAGCACATAAATTAAAACCTGAGCGAGTGTTAATGAAAAAAGCGCATGATATAAGTTTTTGGTTTTTGAAATTAAAGTTACCAGTGTTTTTATTTCGTAGGAAAAACTAAGACCTAAATTTGAACTATCGAGTGTCTTATTTACAGCATCTTTTTTCTTTACCCCAATAATAGATGCAAAAAAGGCGGCAATTAAGAAAAAGACAGCTAGAAAGACAAAGACGTTTTGTTTTCCCAGTAAAAATAAAATTGGCCCTGAAAGAGCGTAGGCTAAAAATATTGAAGAGTACATAATCATTCCAAAAATTGCGTTTGCGGATAAAAGATATTTTCTATCAACCAAAACAGGAATCATGGGAGTTTCAGCGGGAATAAAAAACTGGGTTACAACAGATACTCCAAATGTTACAGCATAAATTACAAAAATCTCACCTGAGAGGAAAAATAAGGGAATAACCATTAACGCCCTTAAAAAATTAGTTAAAAACAAAACTTTTTTCTTGTTCCACCTGTCAACCAATACTCCCGCCAATATTCCAAAAATAATTGTTGGAAATGTAAAGGCAATAACCACGCCTGAGACCGCAGAATTTGATCTTGCTATCGCAAATACTACGATTAATAAAATAAAGTTGAAGACATTCATTGATATTTGAGAGAAGAATTCGGAAAGAATAAGGTATAAAAATGGCTTAATCTGAAGAGTTTTTATTATGTGATTTTGGCTCATATTATTGAGCTTTTTCGCTGTAAGCTCCTGTTTTAGTATCTACTTTTACTTTATCTCCTATTTTTATAAACAAAGGAACTTTAACGGTTTGCCCATTTTCTAGTGTAGCATCTTTAAAGACATTTGTGGCGCTGTTTCCTTTTACACCGGGCGCTGTTTGAGTTATGACAAATACCATTTTTGGGGGAAGATTAATAGATAAAGCTTCGTCCCCTAGGAAACTAATATTAAATGTTTCTCCCTCTTTAAGATAATAGATGTCGTTACCAACAGTTTTTAAGGGAATGCTTATTTGCTCAAAGGTTATGGGATTCATAAAATAAACAAAGTCCAAATCTTTATATAAATACTGAAGGTCTTTTTTTAAAACAGAAACGTCGTTTACTTTTGCTCCGTTGATAAAGCTTTTTTCGGTTGTTGATCCACTCCTTACATTTTTTACCTTTACTTTTATATTTGCTCTCCCTCTTCCCATTTTGATGTGTTCGTAAGTCAAAACTTGGTAAAGGTTTCCGTTTTCTTCAAAAATTGTTCCAGCACGTAGTTCTGTTACTGTAATCATTTTCTTTTTACTCTTATGAGTCCCGAACAAGGAATTACTTCAACATTCTTTTTCTCCAATGCGTCCAGGAAAATATTTGCGCCTATTGAATCTGCAGCCATGTGTCCACAGTCTATTACATTTATATGAAGTTTTTTAAGCTCTATTAAGGTTTCTTCGGGAACGTGCATCTCAACCAGTGTTCCAATACCTGCTTTGGCAAGTTCGCCATACAGCTTTGTCGAGGGAGAAGTTCCTCCTGTAAAGCCGACCGCGACTTTACCTGCCCTTGAGTCACTATTACCTGCTGCGATAAACGGGCCTGCTTTTCCCTTTGTGCTTTCAATAAATTCAGGGATCTCATTTATGTAATCTAATACTTCGCCTACTGTGTGGAAAGTCTTTTTGGAAAGAAAGGATTGCATAAACTTATTTCCCAGATTATCCCAAACAGTGTGCAGGGAAAGAAGCGGGATGTTTAAAAGTCTTGCGGTATCTATTGCTTGATTATGATTTAAAGGGGCAAGTTTTCTTTGAACCTCACCTTTTCTCTCCTGCATTAGGGCATGGGAAATGTTAACAGGAACGCCGGCAATCGCAAACATTTCTATTTGAATATCCATTACCTCATAAAGGCCCGCGAGTGCGTGTCCCAATGGATGGTGGGAAATAACCAAATCAATTTTCTCTTTCCTTTGGTTTAGCCGGTCAGCAAGTAAAATTTCAGAAGCGTCGGCGTCTATTCCCGCAAGTACTTTCTTAACTTCTGTTTTTGGATCTCCGAATAATATTCTTGAGTCAGAATATGGATTATTTAAACTTTCTTTATCAAATAACTTTTTTGCTTTATCAGGCAAATCCTGATAGTCTTTTTTAAGCCTGTCCATAAAAAATTTTACGCCTTTTTCTCCCCTTGGATCTGCTTTTGTGGCTAAGAAAAGGCCTAAATCATAAATTTGTTGAAGTGTCATAGATGAAAGTATATAATATATACGCACAAAAATCAAAGATTTAGGCAAATTTTGTGCGTTTGTGGGCGAGTGGTGGAATGGTAGACACGCACGCCTCAAGAGCGTGTGACTGTAAAGTCATGAGAGTCCGAATCTCTCTTCGCCCACCCAGTGATAGAATAAGATTATTCTCATGAATTTTATAGTTTTAAAAAGAAAATTTAATAGATTTATACAAGGAATTAAAAAAATACCTCATGGGAAAAACCACATAGACTTTATAACGGCGCTTTTATCAATCCCTGTTTTACTTTCTGTCATAATTTTAAACTACAATAACTTAAATCAAAACAAACCAAATACCACTCCTTCCCCCACTTTAGTTCCCACACAAAATCAAAAAATAATTATAGTTCCGCAAAATAACAATTTAAGTTTGTCTCCATCTGTAACAAGTGGGGTTTGTAAAAAGGATATCGGTCCGATTGAAATAACCTCCCCTAAAGAGGGAGAAACGGCAAGCGGCAATCCTGTTTGCATGAATATTAAATACGACGATACAAACTACTGTTCTGTTGTGTGGTCATATAGGGTAAATATGGGCAACTGGTCCGAGCTTACAAGCAATAACCCCTGCATCTATAATATGCCTGATGGGAATGTAAGGTTTGAGCTAAAAGTTCAAAGTACGGTAATCCAAAAAGAACAAATACTAATAAGAAACTTTATCTACAAAAACGAAAATCCTAACGCTTCAGGTTCTGCGACTACAGAGTAAAAAAATTAAACTAACAATTTTTAAGCTGTTAGTTTAATTTAAAAGTCTATAATCTAGTACTAGATTACTAAGCTGCTTGAGCTCCATTTTCATCTCCAGGTGTCCATCCGCCCGGATTCTGGTTAGGTACCGGTTGGCCTGGTTCTGGTTGACCGCCCGGCATAGGAGCTGGCTCACCTGCTCCCGGAGCTTGTGGCTCTGGTACTGGTGGTACTGCAGGTTCCTCTGTTGGCGGTACACTTGGCTGTGCAGGTGCTTGTGCTGGTGGCACAACTGGTTGACCTGCCCCAGGTTGTTGTTGATTTTGATCATCCATTAATTAATCACCCCCTTCTCTTTTTTTATCCATACTATAGAATCTTATCCTATCTCCTTTGAAAAGTAAATCCACCTCTCCCATTGGTCCGTTTCTGTGTTTGGCAATTGATAGTTTTGTAGGAATTACGTTTCCGCTTGTATCAGTATCTGTTCTGTATAAAAACATAACAACGTCACTATCTTGTTCGATTGATCCCGACTCGCGAAGATCCGCAAGCTGTGGTTTTTTCTCTCCTCTGTGTTCAACTGCACGGGAAAGTTGGGAAACAGCAAGAAGTGGAATTTTTAATTCTCTTGCTAAGTTTTTCAATCCTTGGGAAACAATTGAGACTTCCTGAACTCTATTATCATATCGTCTTCCAGGATCAACAAGTTGAAGATAGTCAACAATTAAAACCTTAATTCCCTGCTCAAGCTGCAACCTTCTTGCCTTTGTTCTCATTTCAGAAATTGAAATACCCGGAGTATCGTCTATAAATATTGGGGCATCAGCAAGCTCACCCATAGCAGTTGAGAGTTTTGTAAAATCTGTTTCAATAAGTCTTCCAGTTTTTAGCCTCCAGGCGTCAACATCTGCTTGGCCAACCAGGAGTCTATCAACCAATTCTTCCTGGCTCATTTCCAAAGAAAAAATACCAACAGGAAGTTTTTGATTGACTGCAATATTTTGAGAAATGTTAACTACCAATGCTGTTTTCCCCTGACCGGGACGAGCAGCAAGTATAATTAGATTTGATTCCTGCATGCCGGAAAGTATGTTATCAAGGTCGGCAAATCCTGTTTGGATTCCTCTGTATCCCGCTCCTTTTTTATGAAGCTCATCAATTCTTTCAAAGGAGGATGCAAGACTTTCTTTAATTGGCAAAAATCCCCGCAAATTCCTTCCTTGGGATATGGCAAAAATTTCCCTTTCCGCATGGTCTAAAAGCTCGTCAACTTTTGATTTTTCTTCAAAAGATTCCCTGGCAATGGCAGTTGCAGCCGAATTTAAATTTCTTTTAACAGAAGCCTCTTTTATAATGTCTGCATACTCTTCTATGTTTGCAGCTGTTGGAACTATATTTACAAGCTCTGAAATATACGAAGATGTTACCTTGTCCCCGTCTTTTATTTTTTTAAGCTTCGTTTTTAGAGTCAAGATATCTATTGGCTTTCTTTCCTCGTATAAAGAAAGCATTGCCTCGTAGATTATTCCGTTTATATCATTATAAAAATCTCGGGGGGAAAGAATTGCCGAAATAAGACCAATAGAGTCTTTATCTATTAATATTGCACCCAGTACACTTTGCTCTGCTTCCTCACTATGCGGAGGCGTTTTTAAGTTAGCCATATTTGTATAAAGATATTTATAAAGGTTAGTAACCTAAAACTTTAATTCAAAAAAGGACAATTTACAATATGTAAAATTAGCTCAGAAGGTAAATTTCCATCTCTTCTGGTAGGCTATTTTCCGAAAAACTAACTTTTGCGCTCTTTGTAGGATTTTGACTCCCTAATGTCTTTGCGCCTTCTTGGGCCTTTTGTCCATATAAAACAACTACTCTTGGTTCTATTGAGGTTATAACGTTTTCTGGAATGTGAGAGTCCGCGTTAACAATAACAACACCGTAATCTGCAAGTTTGTCCGAAGGTGTTTTAGACAAAGCGCTTGCTTTGGCAAGTAAAACCTCTGCCCCCTCAGACGTAAAAGAAAATATCAGCTCTCCATCAGTTTTAAAAGAGGATATTTTTAAACCCGACACCTCGTATTCCCCTACTTCACTTATTATTACCCTATACTCATTTACCCTACTTTTGTCAAAATCATTTCCCAGGGCAATAATTGCGTCGGCGTCTGTTTTTGAAATATCAGTTTTTGGATCAATGACCAAAGACGTCTTTTTAATTTTTATTTTTAAGCTGTTTTGGGAAAGAAGTGCTACATCCATTTTAAAACATGCTAACATATTCTGATTACCTTGACAAGCCAAATCTTTTTTCGTATTATAGGTTACCGTTATGAAACAAGAAAGAGTAGTACTTTCGTTTATCATGGTTTTCATTGGTCTTGTTGTAGCAGCAGGAGCGTTTTTCTTCTATCAGGCAAATACGAAAGAAAATAAAGATCAGGTTGCTCAAATTAATGTTTCCCCTACTCCTTTGATTGAGTCAGGTTTTTTTCTAAATGTTGAAAGCCCAAAAGATGAATCCCTTGCCGATAGGAAGACAATTAAAGTTTCTGGAAAAACAACCCCAGACGCAACCGTTGTAATATTGACTACGTCCTTACATGAGGTTGTTAAGCCTTCAATGCAGGGAGATTTTTCAACCAATATTACAATTGATGATGGACTAAATTATATTAAAATACAAGCAATTGCGCCAAACGGAGAAATAGAAACTGTTGAAAGAGTTGTCTCTTATACAACAGAGGATTTTTAATCTAGCTTTATGAATTTTATGAAAAAAATATTTAAATTTTCTTATATTTTTATAACCTTAATTTTTCTAACACAAATCTTTGCGGGTGTGTCTTTTGCCCAAGAAACGACAAAGACGCCAACTCCTACTCCTTTTGACCTTTCAGACCAGATTGACAATTTAAAAAGTAAAATCGCATCTAAAGTAGCACAGCTAAATCTGGTTGAAAAAAGAGGGGTGCTTGGTAGTGTAACTGATCTTTCTGATACCCAAATTAGCCTAAAAACAGTAAGTGGAAATACAAGATTTATAGACGTTGATGAATTAACCAAGTTTTCTTCAGAAGACAATGATTCATTTGGTATATCAGATATTGAAAAAGGAATGGTTTTGGGAGTAATTGGTCTATATAACAAACAATCCCAAAGGCTCCAAGCAAGAGTAATTGAAGAAGAAGATCCACTTCCCCTTAGTTTCTATGGAGCTGTCTATTCAATAGATGAAGATAATTTTACTGTCACAGTTGCTAAAGAAAACGGAATAAAACAAATTGTGGATATTGAAAAAGTTACCAAAACATATTCTTTTTCCGATGGAAAACTGACCAAAGCTGGTTTTTCAAAAATCAGAGAGACAACTCCTGTTATTGTAATTGGTTTTCCTCAAAAGTCTGATAAAAGCAAAATTTTGGGATCAAGAATATTTTTATTCCCCGAAGTTATTGCCCCATCAACTATCAATCTAAATCCGAATCAACCTACAATTGTTCCTTCAACAGGTAGTGGAAGAAAACTTGTCCCTATTGTTAAATAATTGATATAATCAATGTGTGTTTGAAAGTTTCAAAAAACAATATATTTCTTTTAGGATTCTAATCTTTCTTTTAATAATTGCAGTATCAATATACCTTTTCCAAATCTTCTGGCAGTTTCTATCCTTGTTTTCCGATATTTTGGTAATGATAATACTGGCTTGGCTACTTAGTTTTGTATTAGAGCCTTTGGTTAATTTAATATCAAAATTTACAAAAGTTTCTAAGCTAGTAAGTGCTTTAATAGTTTATATCTTGTTTGGTGTTTTATTTGCAGTTCTTATTTTCTTCCTTTTCCCTGTTGTTATAGTTCAGTTTGAGTCTTTATCAAAGGTAATCCCTGGATTTTTATCCCAATATCCCCTACTTAACCAAACATGGCACAACTCAATAACAAGGTCTTTCGATATTTTTATAGCCTTCATTCCATCTTTGGCAACAATTGTAATTAATACAATTCTAATGTTAATTTTGTCCTTTTACTTAATAGTTGATAAAGAAAGGATAAATAAAGAAGTTTATAATCTTGTCCCCAAATCCTGGCATAAAAACTTTAAGTTTATCCAAAGCGTAATAGACACAACCTTTTCTTCCTTTTTAAGGATTCAGATTGTTTTTGCCATAATTGCTGGTATTTCTTCCTGGATTTTGTTAACAGCTTTTGGAGTTTCCTTTGCAGCTTCAACTGCTTTGGTAGCAGGAATATTAACAGTAATCCCAGTCCTGGGTCAGTTTATAGGAGCAATTCCTCCTTCCTTTGTAGTTTTGGTAACAAGACCAGATTCACCTTTGGAAGCTATCATTGTTTTTGCCATATTAGTTGGCATTCAACAAATTGCCTTTAACACAATTGGTCCAAAGCTT
This sequence comes from uncultured Gammaproteobacteria bacterium, assembly GCA_964624955.1. Classification (GTDB taxonomy): domain Bacteria; phylum Patescibacteriota; class Microgenomatia; order Levybacterales; family UBA12049; genus JACQHJ01. The sequence continues at coordinate 356 of CAZUZF010000008.1, read as the reverse complement.
ATGGGAAATGCTTTTAAGCTTCACCCTATTGTTGTTTTTCTTTCAATCATAGTTGGTTTTAAAATTGCAGGTGCAATTGGTGCTGTTTTTGTTGTACCACTTCTTGCAATAGCTGTTATTGTTATTAGAGAACTTGGGCACTACTTTATTAATCCCCCACAAAACTTTGAGAAAAAATAGTAATTTGACAAAAAAATAAATATCCTATATAATCTTTTAAGTTTAATATCTAAAGCGTTAAGTGGAGTCACGATCCACGAGCAGAAGGCCAAAATGCCTTACGGAAGTTGAACCGTAAAATACAACAGTCGATGTCAGCTTTGCGGAGTCGGCCTGAGAGCTTTAAGGAAAAATGC
>CAZUZF010000007.1:7158-28716 GCA_964624955.1 uncultured Gammaproteobacteria bacterium | reverse complement strand
GGCCACGGAGGACAAAATGTTAACAAGGTATCTACTGCTGTAAGATTAAAACATAAACCAACCGGTATTATTGTCACCTGTCAAACCCAAAGATTCCAAGCCCAAAACAGAGAAATTGCCCTTGAAATGCTTCGTGCAAAACTTTGGGAAATGGAAGTTGAGAAAAAACATGGCGAAATTGCAGGATTAAAAGCAACCCAAGTAGGCAGAGGGATGAGAAGTGAGAAAATAAGAACATATAATTTCCCCCAGGATAGGCTAACGGATCATAGAATTAATAAAAACTTTAGCAACCTTGAAGTTATTATGGATGGAGATTTGGATAAAGTAACAGACGCTATGAGACAATTGGAAACTACAGAAACTAGCGTTTAATCCACTCCCCTCAATTGACTTTATATTGTTATAACAATATAATACGCACCAAAATGGATGACGCAACTATTATCTATTACGGTTATGGTTTATTAAAAGACAAAGAATTTGTCGAAACTCTTTTTGGAAGACGCCTTAAAGATACTGAAATACCAATGGTTGTTAAGGGTCTGGAACTTAGAATCGTAGATAGAGATCAGCTACCACAAACTGTTATCGACAATACTCCTCAAGGTTTCAGAATTTATGGCGCTGCCTGGAATTCCGAAAGTGAGCTTGAAGTATTAAGACTTGAACCAAGTAAACCGGAACAATCTGCAATAAATGAATTAAATTTTGGAGATACATTATTTATTAAAGGACAAGTAGGACTTGATGATGGAAGTCTTGGAATTATTGATCATCTTCCCTCTCCATCTTTCGGAGAAAAAACGAGTGGAGTAAATTATAATCCATTTTTAAATAACAGAAGAGCTGCTCTTTTCTTTGCAAGGCAGTTGCATGACAAACACATAAAACCAGTTCTTGAAGGAGTTTTACGTAGTAGCAAAGAAAGATAATTCTATCTTAAGTATTTTCTGTCTTTTTCTTTAAGTTTTTCAAGCTTTGATAGTCCGTTTTCTGAAATAAGCTTGGCAATCTGTCTTCCACCTGCAAGATGAGGTAAAACCACATAATCAGCACCCTGACTGTATAAAATTCTTGCTTCCTTTCCCTCTAAGGCCATCATGACAATTTTTGCCTTTCTATTTTCATGTTTTAATTCTTTTAAAAGCAATAAATTGTCTTCGATATCGGGTATGGTTGAAATAACCAGTCTTGCGCTATCAAGCTTTGCTCGCTGCTGAATATCCAAATCAGAGATATCCCCAAAAAGCCTAAATACTTTTTGTTTGTCGGCGCTTTCATACTTTTTAACAATTAAAGGATCAAAATCAACTAAAACAATATCGACATCTTGGTCTTCCAATGCCTCTATTATGCTTTTCCCCATTTGGTCTCCGCCAATAACCACTACATGGTTGTCTAAACTTTCCAAAGAATCCTCCCCCTGCATCTTTTCACTGAAAGCTTCCCCTTTTTCCAAAAACGAAAGTGTTTTTTCAAATTTCCTATACATTGTTTTCCAGTGAGTAATCATATATGTTGAAATTGCAAAGGTAATTAGGCCTACCATTGTTATCAAAGAAACAATTCCTTGGTCTATATGACCTAACTTAAATCCTAAAAAGGCAAGAATTAAAGAAAATTCTGATATTTGGGATAAAGAAACTCCTGTTAAAAAAGAAGTTCTCTTTTTATATCCCAGAGTCCCTAAAATTACCATAACAATGAACGGTTTTAGAAGTAAAACAAATATTGAAAGTATTATTGCCGGTATTAAAATTTTTCCAATATTTGCAAAAGACATTTGAATTCCAAGTAACACAAAAAAGATGACTATGAAAAAATCCCTTAAAATCTTTGCCTTGGCAATAATTTGGTAATTAACCAAAGAGTTTGCAAGTGCAACCCCTGCCAAAAATCCACCAATTTCAATTGAAAAGCCGATTAACTTAGAAGAAACCAGTGCGGCAAGTCCGAAAACCCAGCCAAGGCTTGCCAAAAAAAGAGTTTCTGAAGATCTTGCTATTTTTTCAAATAGCTTTGGGAAGATATTTTTAGATAGAAAGTAAATTGCAAAAAGTATAATTGTTCCCTTAATTAAGACCAAACTCAAATTTCCAATTGGTCCCAAAAATGGGCTTTCCTGTACTGAACCTGCAAGAAACATTAAAAAGGCCATTGCAACAACGTCCTGGGACAAAAGAATGCCTAGAGAAAACTTCCCATGGAGACTATGGAGCTCATGCTGGTCTGATAAAAGCTTGACAACTACAATTGTGCTTGAAAATGTAATTGCTGCTGCAATATAAAAACTTGAGAGCTTGTCAAAGCCAAGTATTAGGGAAATCAAAAAGGAAAGTATAAAGCTGAGAGAAATTTGAAAAGCAGAGGAAAGTAAAAGCATTTTACCCATTGAGACTAGCTCATTTATACGAATTTCAAGACCAACCATAAAAAGCAAAAGAGTTATTCCAACCTGGGATAATGCCAAAAGCAAGGGTTGATTAGAAAGATTAAAAAAATGAAAAAGGGAAATGACAATGCCTGTTAAAATATAAGCAAGGATTGCAGGCTGTTTTAGAAGTCTAAAGATTATTGAAATAATTGCTGCAATAACAATAATAACTGTTAAATCAAAAAAAATAATCTCCACTATTTATTTATAACAAGCTTTGGTATATTTGTAAAATGAGGTTGACCCTGGTTGATAAAAAAAGACTTACTTCAAACATTAAATCCTTTGTCTTTAAATCTAATAAAAATATCAAATGGACTGGGGGACAATACATGATTTATTTCCTACCCCACAAGAATGAGGATTTAAGAGGGAAAATGCGTTTTTTTACCATCTCCTCTTCCCCATTTGAAAAGCATATTGTTATTACTACAAGAATTTTTAAAAAGAAAAGTTCATTTAAAAAAGCTTTGGATAATTTAAAAATTGGAGAAAAAATCCAAGCCAAAGGACCTGACGGAGATTTTGTTATTGAAGATTTTAAAAAACACCATGTCTTTATAGCAGGTGGCATTGGCATTACTCCATTTATTGCAATTATTAGACAAAAAGACTATGAAAAAAAACCAATTAATGTAAACCTTCTATACGCTAATAAAACAAAAAGGACTGCTTTTAAAAAAGACCTTGATGAAATTGCGTCTAGGCATAAAGAATTTAAGTTAAGTTACATATTTTCTCCCAAAAAAATAGAAAAAAATGTTTTATCCAAGTTTTTTAAAAATAAAAAGATTATTTTCTTTGTATCAGGACCCGATCCAATGGTTGATAATATTACTAAAATTTTACTTGAGGAAGGTGTATTAGAAGAAAATATTAAGCAGGATTATTTTTCAGGCTACAAAAAGATTTAATCAACAAACATTACTTCTAGTTCCAAATTAACGTTAAATTTTTGCTTTACAACGTTTTGAATAATTTTTATAAGTTTTTTAACGTCTTTTGCTTTAGCACTGCCAAGATTAACTATAAAATTAGTGTGTTTTTGGGATACTTGGGCATCCCCTATTCTCTTTGCACAAAGTCCTGCCAAAAAGGTCAGTTTTGCGGTTGGGATTACCGGGAAAGGATCATCTTTTATATATTGTTTAAGTTCATTTAATATTTCTTTAGGGAATTTTTCAATTGGTACATTTTTAAATATGCTTCCTACATTTGGATATTCTAGCGGATGTCTTAGTTTTCTTTTATTTATTTTATCCTCTATTAGGTTTTTAATGTCCTCTTTACTTTCCCTAATGAGTTTAAATTTTATATATGTAATTATTTCATTAACCGCACTTTTTTTAAAAATGCTGGTTCTGTAATTGAATTTACATTCGTTTTTGTTTCTTTTAATAGTTTCTAAGGTATCTAGATTTATACTTTCAACTTCAAAAACTGTGTCTTTTGTTTCTCCGTTATATGCTCCTGCGTTTCCCCTAACAGACCCTCCGACAGTTCCTGGAAGTCCCCCTGCCCACTCAAGTCCTGAAAGAGAGTTTTCTATACAAAAGTTAAGAAGGCTTTCCATAGAAGTTCCTGCGCCAACAGTTACAAGATCATCTTGTAATGATATTTGATCAATTGAGTCTTTGATAACCAAACCATCAAATCCGTCATCTGAAAACAAAATATTTGTTCCACCACCTAAAACAAAAATTCTTTTTTGTTCTTTTGGAAAACCCTTGGAAATTTCATGCCATTTTTTTAAGCCTTCTATTAAATCCTGAATAGAAAATACTTCAATAAAATATCTTGCGTTTCCACCAATTTTAAAATTGCTAAAGTCTGAAAGGGAAATATTAGTTTGAAGTGTTGGCATATAGAGCTATTATAGACTATTCGTTTGGAGCACTGCCAAGAGTTGCTGTCAAATTTATCTCTTTACCATCTCTATTAACAGTAATTTCTACCCTATCCCCTGTTTTTTTAGAAGCAATTAATGTTGAAAGTTCGTTTACTCCCGCAATCACTTTCTTACCATCAAATGTAGTTATTACATCCCCTGCTTTAATTCCAGAAAGGTCTGCAGGGGAACCTTTGACAACGCTTTGGATATATGCTCCTTCAACCAAATCATTTAATTTTGCCTCTTGTTTGGAAAGCATTACATATGAAACACCAAGGTAAGGCCTGATAAACTGTCCGTTTTCGTTAAAGTTTTTAAGAGAGTTTTGCAGGATGCTAACAGGGAGAGCAAAGCCAATGTTTTGTCCTGATTGGGAAACTGCGGTATTAATTCCTATTACCGCTCCTGCTGAATTAACAAGTGGTCCTCCGCTATTTCCAGGATTTATTGCGGCATCTGTTTGAATTACATTATCAAGTTTTTCTACAAATCCTTGGAATGCACTTCCTGCAGTAATACCTCTTCCAAGACCTGAAATTACACCAGTTGTTACTGTATTTCTAAACTCACCCAAAGCAGTTCCAATTGCGATTACAAATTGGCCAACTTGCAGTTTTGATGAATCACCTAAAACAACAGGTATAAGAGTCTTGCCTGTGTTTTGATTTGGATTTACCTTTAAAAAGGCAATATCATTTAGAGGATCCCTAAATACTTTTTCAACATCATAAGTTTTATTATCACTTGTAACAATCTGGTATTTTACATTACTTTCTGAAACAACATGTTTGTTTGTGGCAATTAAACCATCATTGGTTAAAATAAAACCAGAGCCAATGTTAGAAGTTTGCTCTTCGTTAGTTTCGCTATCTGGTACTTCAAAAAAACCAAATGGACCAAAACGAATAGAGCCTCTCTGTTGCGCTGGTGCAATTTGGACAACAGTCACAACTGATGGGCCAACATTTTTTACAACATCAATAACAACTGATTCTTCTCCAACAACTTTTATACTTTCCAGAGGAGATTGAACGGTAGGAGGGGTGAGAGAAGAAATAATGTTAGGAAAAGACCTTGCAAATGCAGTCCAAACTATTAAAATCAAAACCAATGCAATTAAAAGTATGCCAAGTTTTTTCATGGAAGCCAAAATATTATATCACAACAAACTTAAAAATAGCTTAAGATGTAGCGCCTACCATATCTTCATCATCCGTTTCTAGAGAAACCTCTCCCTCTTCTTTTGGAGGAGGAGGAATCGGAGATATTTCTACAACAGGCCCAAGAGGGGCATAATTTACAAACTCGATTTCTATTCCTTTCTCTGTAACTGCTATACCTTTTGGATGCCATTCTTTGTTTTCCTCATCTAAATCTTGCTCAAGACGTGTCAAAGCTTCTTGTCTTACATCTTTAAATGTTCCTCTTTCAGCCATTGTTTTTTCCTCAGGCCTAAACTCTCTACCATCTTCAGTTGTAATTTTGTTAAGAACTATCCTCATTGACCCTTCTTCGTCATTATCAATTGTATAATCAATGGTTAATGCTCTCTCAACAGGTTCATCTTTACCTTTTATTTTCACACCTGTTACGTTTATGACGTTTTCCTTATCTCTATCTCTTTGTGCTACTCCAGCAGCTATTACTTCCATATCGGGAACAGCAGATTGAACGAGGTATCTCCTAATACTATCTACAGGAAAGGTAACCCTAAGATTTGATTTGTCTGGATCAACTTTTAATTTAGCGTTTAATTCCGATATTGCTTCATCTTCTCCACCCTCAATCTCAATTATATGAGGCCTGGTGGGTTCGGCCGTTACTGCCGGTGCCACGGCTGCTGTAACCTCAACCCCTGGCCTTGTTACTGTAGGCCTCGCCATTACCGTAGGTCTTGCTGCTACAGCAACAGTAGGCTCTGGTAATGGCTGTCTTGTAAAATAATCAAGCTGTATTCCAAGTTGCTTTTTTTGTGGATCACTTAAGGGGGTTAAGACCGATGTTAGCCTTCCAAGACCGTTGTCTATTTTTGCCTGTACTACGTCATAAAGTTTTGCAAAAGTTTCTGGCTCAAGTATTGGAGCAAGCACATCTTTTGTCGCCACTAATTGTTCCATTATTTTCTTTGCTTTTCTTGCATCTACCTTTCTTCCGTTTCCCCTTCTATCTCCTTTTGTTAAACACTTATCAAAAAATGTTTCTCCTAAATTTCCAACACTTTTATCTTTATCTCCAGCATATCTGCCATAAAAGTCACCAGAAAAATATTCTTGCAAATCTTCAACCTCGGCATCAACAGGATCTTGAATATCAAGACCAATTATTCTTAATCCATCAAGAAGAGATGAGGAAATAGCTCCCGATTGAAGTACAACCATAGTTGCCTTTGCTCTTCCTTCAGCCCAAAGCCTAACTCTTTCATCTGTAACCCTTCGATCACTTGCCCAAGCTCTCTTTCTTGCACTCATCCATGTCTCATGCATTACCTCATAGGCACGGCTAGGATTGTTTTCAGGAAGCAGTCTAGTTGCCAATCTTACGTCGTATTTTGAAGTATCAAACTGCCCAGTCAAAAGTCTGACCTTATATTCTTGCATAGGCGTAAATGATGCTTCAGGAACTCGTCCTCTTTCTGTCGGTGCTACCATACGTGTGGTATTATACACCTTTTTTGCAAAAATTGTAACACTACAGGTCTACTTGAGCAGTTCTGATACCCCTTTTTCAAGTTGGGTATCCCTTGAGGGATTATTTGCGTCCAAAGAAACAGTTACATCAGGAGTTAGTCCTTTCTCATTTACCCATGTTCCATTTGGAGTTAGCCATTTTGCTATAGTTATATGAAGCCCTGCTCCATCACCTAAATCTTCTGCTGTTTGAATAGTTCCTTTACCAAAAGATGTTTCACCGACAAGCTTTGCTCTATTATTGTCTCTTAATGCTCCGGAAACTATTTCAGCAGCTGATGCGCTGCCTTTGTTTATAAGAACAATTATTTTTTCTTTTAAAAATAAACCATCCCTTGTAACATACATTGTAGACTTATCTGTTATGCCATTGTCTTGGGAGACAACAGCTTTTCCTTTATCCAAAAACTCTGAGGCTATAAAAGCTGCATCTGTTAAATATCCTCCTGGGTTGTTTCGAAGATCAAAAACAATTCCTTTGATGTTTTTATCATTCTTTACTTTCTGACTTATATTTCCAACCATAGAAAGCCATTCCTGGTTTGTATTGTCTCCAAACTGGGAAAGACGAATATATAAAAAGTTTATACAAGTTTGTTTACTACAACTCTCTGTTTTAGGGGTGATTTTACAGCTATCGGAGTTGCAATCAGCACTCTTTATTTCCATGGCAACACTCTTAACATTGATAATATCTCTTGTTATTTTTATATCCACCTTTTTGTCTGTGTCTTTGTGAACGACCCCAAGCTCTACTTGCGTTCCTTTTGGCCCTCTTATCTTTTCAACAGCTTCTGATATATTCCATCCTACTGTTAATTTTCCGTCAACCGTAACAATGGTGTCTCCCGCCTTTACGCCTGCTTTTTGCGCAGGAGAACCATCTAAAGGAGCAATTACAATAATGTTTCTGTCTTTTGTGCCAAGTTCAGCCCCAATACCAGAAAATTGTCCAGCAAGACCTTCTTTAAAGTCATTGTTTTGGGTGGGAGGAAGGTAAATAGTGAAAGGATCACCTAAGGCCTGTACCATACCGGAAATTGCTCCGTTTAGCATTTTTTGCTGGTCAAGTTTACTCTTATCATAATATTGAACAAGAAGTTTTTCCCAAACAGTCCAAAAAGGAGTGAAGTTAACATTGGAAATCCCACTTGGGGGTTCTTTACTGATTACGTTTATATTTGGCTTATATGCCTTCCAGTCAACTGTTACTTTATTGACACCAAAATAGTAGCCAAAAACAAAGGCTATAAAAAGTCCAAGTAGTATTTGTAATATTTTTATTCTATTCATAAAGTTTATAAAACAATTATTGCTTTTCCTTTAACATCAACCAATATCTTTTTGCCGTTTATTTTCTCAAGCTGCCTAAATTCTTTACTGCCTACTAAACAAAGTGCCGCATCAATATTTTTTTCATCTAGTTCCTCAAACTCTAAATCATCAAGTTTAGTTGTAATAATTCCTATTGCCGAAAGACCAAGGGCTTTATAGAAAAGAACTTTTGTTAGCTTTTCTATGGCAATAATCTTTCCCTCAATAGCTTCAGTTAGAAAAACCGATTTTAGGCATTCAAGGTTTCCTATGGCATCTTTACCGAAAGCCTCTAAAATGCTTATCGCATTCTTTATTGTTTTTATGACAATTTGTTCATTATTACAAATTTCTATTAATCCTTCAACTGGTGAAATTAGCGGTTTAGCTTCCCCAACTTCAGTTTTAACATAGATGTCACAGGTTTGTTCGTCTATTTTGGAAATCGTGCCTTCTTGCTCGCTTAAAATCTTTTGTGATCCAAAAAGCTTTTTTTTAGAAGCCAACGTATCCCCTGTTTGCAACCTATCTCCCAAATTTTTCTTTAAGGAGGATTTCAGGTTTTGTGGAGTTATTCCAAAATCGGATAGGTGAATAATATTGGATAGAAAAGATTTTGTTGTTGCAAGAGTTTGCCCGACAACTACCTTTTGACCTTTAGAAACTAGTATTTCTACATTTTTGGGAAGATTAATGGGCAGTAAAGTCATTTATAAGATTATACTCTTACAACAAAAGGAAGTAATGCCAAATGCCTTGCATGCTTTACTTCCACAGTCAATTTCTTTTGGTGTTTGGTACAAAGACCGCTCCTTAGCCTTGAGATAATTTTTCCTCTTTCTGTCAAAAACCTGTTTAGGCTTTGGGTGTCTAAAAAATGGGGGGTTTTCTTTTCAGCGCAATAGAAACACTCCTTAGGAACGTTTGTCTTAATTAGTCTTTTTGTAAACTTTTTTCTTCTCTTTGCCATTTAAAATAAGTCTTTCTAGAAGGGAATATCATCAGCTGCTATGTCTTCATCAGATGGTTCTTGTGCTGTAACTTCCTTTTCTACTTTTGTCTCTTGCTTTTCTTTTTTAGTTTCCGCTTGCTTTTTTGGTTTTTGTGTTTCTGTCAAAGCCTCTTGTGTCTCAGTTTCGGTTCTTCTGCTGTCAAGTAAAATCATATCGGAAATTATTATCTCTGTTGTCTGTTTTTGAACTCCGTCTTGACCTGTCCAGGACCTTGTTGAAAGCCTTCCTTCAACAAATACTTTTCTTCCCTTTGTTAAAAATTGCGAACAAATCTCTGCAAGCTTATTCCAGGCAACAATTCTGTGAAACTCACTTTCTTCCTTTTTATCTCCACTCTCTGTTGTCCAACTTCTATTTGTAGCAATGCTAAAAGAACAAACAGCAGCGCCAGAGGGTGTGTATCGCAGTTCCGGATCCCTTGTCAAATTCCCAATTAATTGTACTCTATTTAAACTTCGTGCCATAATACCTATTATACTCTAATTAGCAAATGTCTTAAAATATCCTCATTTCCCAGTATTCTTTTATCAATTCCCGTTATATCATCTGCTTCAAACAAAAAGTTGTAATAAAATCCTTTTGTTTCTCTGGAAATTGGATAGGCTAGATTTTTCTCTCCTAAATCTTCTGACTTTGAGACTTTTCCTTGACTTAAAAAATCTTTAACCTCCTCAACAGTTTTTTTTCTGTTTGCATCAGAAAGTGAGGATTTCAAAACCAAAACTAATTGGTAATTTCTCATGTGACTAATTTTACTATAGTAAGTGTTTAGAAGCAAGAAGAATAAATTGTTTCTTATTTCGTTTATAATAATATAAAGAATTATTAACAATGAATAGAAAATTAATTTTCGATAGTAAATATTTTCAAAAACAGCTCCAATATCCTGATTGGTATATAAGGCTGTCTGATTTTCTAACTACATGTGTTTTCCCCATAGAAGATAATCCTGAAATTAAAAGAGAAAGACATCTATTTTATGATCTCGTCACCCAAATGCTTGAAGAAAATCTTATTCCCCTAGCCAAAGAGGGTCCTGACTTTGATAAAGAAAGAAAACCCATTGACACTATTGTTATTCACCATACTGATGAAGATCCGCATATGAAATTAGATAAGCTTTCGGCAATAGGATTTATTAGACAATACGGAAGTAACTATCTAAAAGGAGAGATTAACGGAAATAATGTAAAAGGTCAACCAGTCTGGTCGGGTCATTTCAAAGATGGAAAAATGGTATTTTTTGCATATCATCATATTGTTTTTCCCAATGGAAAGACCCAAAGGCTTTTAGAAGATAACTACATTAGCTTGCAATCTGGGAATTGGGAAATAAATACAAGAAGTGTTGCTATTGTTTTGGCCGGAGATTATAAAAATAAAAATCCATTAGATATACAAATAAAAGCTATGGCAAATTTGATTTCCCAGAATTATTCCTTTGTTAAACTTAATAGAATTTTTGGACACAGAGAAATTAATCCAAAAACAACCTGTCCAGGGAATAACTTTTTAGGTGGATGGAAGAATACTCTTTTGGAATGTATTAAAAGTTAATGATTATATTTTCCAAATAAAACTGCAGCATCGTATCCTCCAAAACCATATGCGAGAGCAAGAACTGTCTGAGGGTTAACTTTTCTTGTTTTGGTGACAATATCTAAATCTTTTACATCTTCAATCATCTCTAAATCGGAAAGATTTATAACAGGAGGAATAATTCCTCTGTCAATTGCTCTTATAGCAGAAATTGCGTTCGTAACTCCTGCTCCTCCTAATAAATGTCCATGCATTGATTTAATTGCTGTTATTGGGATATGTTTAAGTTCATCTCCAAAAGCTTTTTTTAAAGCCTCTATTTCCGCTGGATCACCTTGCTGCGTTGCGGTTGCATGGGCAAAGATTGCGTCAACTCCAAAAAACCCCGCAGAATCTCTGTCTTTTAGGGTATCTAATATTAAAACGGCAATCCTATCTGGATCCATGTTTGTAGGATGGCCTGCGTCCATTCCTTTTCTGGCAGAAATAATTACAGCATAGATATTGGCTTCCCTTTCCAAAGCACTGTCTAACCTTTCCAAAACTACGGCACCCGCACCGCTTGCGGGAACAAAACCGCTTCTATTAACATTAAAAGGCAGACTTGCTTTTTGTGGATCCGCCTCTTGGGATATTGCCCTCATTGCGCCAAAAACTCTTGAAAGAATTTCGGGATGGGTTGATAGGGCGTCTTCACTTCCCCCTGCTATTTCAATATCATTTATTCCCGATCTAATCCTAAGCCAGGAATCTGCGATGCTTGATAGACTTGTTGCGCAAGCTTCAGAAGAGTTGCCTCCCCAGCCTTGTGCTTGTATGATTCTTGATACACTTGCAGTTGGTTGTTCGGGAAAAATTTGAAGACCTTCATATGCGGGCGTTCTTTCGCCTCGTTCAATCTGAAGATATGTATCAATAACTCCAAGCACTGGTCCCGTCCCACTTGGCATATTAGCTGCTATTCTTCTTTTTCTTGAAGCAAGATGTTGCTGTAGATTTCCTTCATCATCAAGAATTCCCGCCATTTTAGCTGCTTCCCTAGCTACTACTATATCCATTGCTGTAACCATCGGAAGACGTTTTAATTCTCTTTCAGAAAAATAATCTTTTGGATTAAAAATTGCTTGTGCAGCTACGGTTATGGCGTTTGATCCTTCTTCAAAACGCCTAATTCCTGATTTGCCAACAAGTTCTGCAAGAGCTGTATTATAAGTGTTGCCGTAAGGACCAACTTGGGCAAAACCTGTAACAGCAACCATGTCAGAGGGTCTTTCTTCAAACTCTGCGCCTAACTCTTTTGCTTGCCTTGAAAGATCAATTCTTCTTAAACCTGCTCTTAGTTTTTCTCCCAACATAATCTGACAATTTTAAAACATAGAGGAATAAAAGTTAAGTACCTATTTTAAACTCAACTATATCACCATCCTGCATGATGTATTCTTTTCCCTCTAATTTTGTTTTCCCTTTTTCTTTTGATCCTCTCCAACCATTGTTTTCTACAAAATCTTTATAAGAAACAACTTCAGCTTTGATAAACTTTTTCATGAAATCAGTGTGTATTTCTCCACTGGCTAAAAGTGCATTAAATCCCTTTTTAATAGTCCACGCCCTAACTTCTTTAACTCCTGCTGTTAGAAAAGAAATTAAACCAAGTTCTTGATATGCTTTTTGAATAAGCCGCTCTAAACCGGATTGTTGTAATCCCATTTCTTTTAAATACTCTTTTTGTTCTTCTTCGGACAGCAAAGCTAACTCAGATTCAATTTTTGCACAGATTACAACTATTTTTTCATTATTTATATTTAAAAGATCACTATATTTTTGAGTAATGTCTGCGATACCTTCTGGGTTGTACTTATCTTCAGCTACATTTAAAACAATTATTTCCTTTTTAGAAGTTAACAAACTTAATTGCCTAATAGATAAACTTTCTTCCTCTGTTAAAGTTATTTCAAAAGCATTTTTGCCGTTATCTAACGCCTCTTTTAGTTTTTCTACAGTTTGTCTTTTAATAGGATCTGTTCTTAAAGCTTTTTCGTTAAGATTTTGCAAAGTTTGTAAATCTGCGATTTGAAGTTCTGTTCTAATAGTTTCGTAGTCTGATTTTGGGTCAACTGCTCCTTCTTTTACCACATTTTCATCTTCAAATACCCTTACAACATGGGCAATAACAAAAACTTCACGAATATGGGATAAAAACTTATTACCAAGTCCTGCTCCCTCGCTTGCTCCTTTTACAAGTCCAGCTATATCAACAAATTCAACCGTAGCTGGTTTAATCGGAGGAAGACTTACCATTTTTTCTTCTACTTTTGTTATTTCGGCAAGCTTTTGTAGTCTTTCATCCAAAACAGCAACAACTCCAATATTTGGCTCTATTGTTGCAAAAGGATAGTTTGCAGCCAGAGCCTGCTGTTTTTTTAATAACGCATTAAAAAGAGTTGATTTACCTACATTTGGTAATCCGACAATGCCGATTGAGAGATTCATGAATGAATTATAGCAGAGAATGTTAGAGATATGGGACGAGGGAGGATCCCCAAGACTGAGGTCTATCATAAGCTGGCATGCCATTATCACCGACAAAAACAGTTCGCTGGAGCGAAAGTGCTGGATCATTTCGAGCGAACTCAAGATACATCGTATTTGCAACCTGATCCTTCGTAACGCTTGGTGTACTAAACAGTACATCAGGATTGAGTTGCTGGAAAATCGGTGCAAGACCCTCTAAGAATTCAGCTACATCTGTACCTTGAATTTTAGGAGCAACAACATCAATCATCCCTATTTCCTCTTCCTCACTCATTCCACGAAGACTTCTCACGCCCATTTCTTTGGACACACCAATCGGTACATAGAACCACGGACCGGTATAAGCATCCATCTTATCAGGATCAGTATCATGAGATATTGAACTTGAAAGTGTGACTATTCTTGAACCACTATGCAAATGATTCCTTTGCACAAGCATAGTTGCTAAATCTCGTGGTCCTACATAATTTGCTGCCATTCCTTCGGCTAGCGCCTCCTCTGTGGTAACGAGTTGTTTTATTGCTTCTGTCGCATTATTGACTCCTTCTTGTGTCACTGCTCCATTTTTTGCATCTTTGAGAAGTGGAGCCATAATTCGGAAAAGTTTCATTCGTATTCCCCGCAAACCCTCTGCAGCTAGTGAGAAGAAATGGAGCGACTCTCCCTCTTGTAAATTGAGATCATTCAACGCTTGAGTCACTTCTGCTGGATTGGTGATGTTTGCAATAAACGGCCGTAGTTCGCCAATGCCACTTTTAACAAAGCTATCTCGCATTTGTGCAAATTTATCGGGAGAGCGAGTGCCGATGATGAGCGGGAATCCTTCACGAGCGAACCTCTCTGCTATCACTTGTCCTGCGGCACCTGCACCGCCTGTAATAAAAACTGGGTATCGTGGAGTAGGCTCCCCCTCTACAAAAGGAGTAGCAGCATCTGCTGGTCGTGGATTTTCGGCTAAAACGCGTGGCATTGTAAGAAATTACTCCCACTGTAGTACTTTCAATTTTCTTTGTCAATACAACAAAAAAGAAGGTAAGCACAATTTTTATTATATCGTGAGACAAGATGAGCAGGTTCTTACGGAAGTTCAATAAACTATGTGGAAACTTTTTATATTAATGACTTAAGTACTTCTTGAAGATTTAAATAATGCACGAGTATTATTTAAAATCGCATCCTTAGTTGTTGCAGACAACTTTCCAACAGTCTTTTTTATAATAGTCGTATCTGCTGTAAACAGTTTGTCTGGCCGCACATAACTTACAATTGGTAAACCACCTGTTGCGAAATCAGTCGATTTTAGACGAATTGATATTTTGCTTGTATACGGCTTTGAAGTAATTTGACAGAGAATAAGATTATTAAACTCAACATTTGCCAAAACAAGCGCTGGTCGTAGTTTCTGTCCTTTTAAATTAGAGAATGGAAATGTAACAAGAACGACACTGCCTACTGTAAACTTGCCCATGCGGCATCCTCCTCTGGTCGATTCCAATCCGCGTCGAGGATTTTTTCTGATAGTAATAGCGTAGCAGCCACAGGCATATCTTTCGTAGGTGCTGCAATAATTCGTATCTCACCCTTTTTTACCCGCAATTCAACCTGATCCCCAAGACCACTTTCATTAATCAGCGGCTTAGGAATTCGAACTCCACGAGAATTTCCTATTGCAATTATTGTCGTTATCATAGTAATTACATTGTATATACCAATAATGGTTTTGTCAATGAAGAACTTTTAAAATCTCTTTTTGAGACTCTCTTCGTTTCTTGTTACCCACCAACTATCCTTTTTATTAGAAAACCACCAGTCATCCGAATTAGTTTTTACTATTTCTCTGGCAAGTTCTTTTCCGATTTTTGTCTCAAGTCTTTTAACACCAGAGGGTATCCATGTTTTTGCCCTTGTGTTTCCGACATCAACCTGTTCCTTTAAAGTCAGTATCCACTCCAGGCGATCTGCCTCTTTGGCAAGAATTGCCTCTTTCGATTTTCTTGCTGCATAATCCTTGAGGATTTTCAAAATTTCTTCTCCAAAAGGAAGAGTAGCTGCCAAATCCTCTATCGCTTTATACTCATCCGATATTGTGTATTTTTGATGGACATAATTTAGATCAGAAGTTCTTGTTTCCGCAAGATCATGAAGAAGACACATTTGGATTACTTTTGCACCATCTACTTTTCCATCTAAAATAGAAAGAACATAACCTATATATGCAGTTCTTGTAATGTGTTCTGAAACTGATTGCCCACCGCTACCTAGAAAGTAAAATGCTGATCTTGGAGTTTTAGAAAGCGCTCCTACTTCAAATAAGAAGTTAATAATTGCTTTTGTATTTTTATTATTTTTTGCTCTTCTCATTAAACGCATTATAATGTTTTACTTTTTAAAAAGCTATTACAAAGTTAAGTCGGATAATTAGGGGCATAATTGGCTGGATCTGATAAGCCTTCTCTAAAAAGAAAATATGAATAAACAAATCCAATAAATATTGAGTTTTGAAATAATGTACCGTTGGTTCTTAGATTACGATCAAGATTATCATAAACACCTTTTTCCAAAAGTCTAAACATATTCAGTCTTACTGTATGTTCCCATTCTGCTCCATTTACAAGGGTTTCTTCATCATCACCATATACGCGTTCTAGTCTTTCACTTTCCCTTATGGCATAATCGTCAACAAAATCATAGGATAACTCTGGAACTATTCCCTCTTGCGATTTATCAGTAAGCATTAGATATAAAAGCGATCTGCCGATATTAAATCCTTCTTTAGCTTTTTCTCCCTCTTGAGCAATCCCCTCAAATCTTTGGGCAAGCACATTAAGATATTGAAGGGCAGAAGGGTTTTCAAATTGCATTACTTGTGTTTGTCCATCAATAAGTTGAGAAGGTGTTGTTCCCTCAACAATTGCCCTTGCAAAAATTCTATTTACCACTTCACCGCCTAAGGGAAAAGGGATTGCTGTTTGCGGAAATCTCCTTATCACTTCAACTGTCATGGAAAGGATTATACCAAAATAGGATATAATAAATGCAATGGATCTTAAAGATTTATTAATATCTCAAATTGAAAGTTTGGGGAAGATTAGATTTACAAATTCCTTTGGTTTTCTTTGTATTTACAGAAACAGGAATCTCTTTGGAGGCATTCAAGAAGTTGATAATAACATTCTTCTTTTGTTCTTAATCCTATCCCCTATTGGTTTTAAAAAATCTTTGGGAGAAGGTTTTGAAAAATTTGATTTTGGAAAAACATGGGTACAGATAGAGATTGTGGGAGAAGATGATTTACCCAAAGTCTTTGAATATATTAAAGAAGCGTTTGATTATTCAAGAGAGAGGGAAAGAATAAAAGGATTAAAAATAAAGAAAGCTTAGAAACCTTTATCGTGAGGCCTTTGTGTATTAGTTCTTGCCAAAACTCTTCTTGCAAATTGCCTTAATTTCCCTACAACTCCCTCATTTGTGTTTACGGTCTCACTTGAAAATCTTGGGTCTTTATTGTCAATCCCTGTTCTTGGTGTAACTTGGGGAACTTGGTGACTTTGTTCTATTGTTGGATTAACCATAAATTTATAATACAGGTTTTAATTTATTTGTCAAATAATATTTTAATTTTGTGAAGTAAACTTCTCTACCTTACTTAACAAAAATTCCATATCAAAAGGTTTTGCTATAAACTCATCCGCTCCCATTTCCATTGCTTTTTTTCCTGCTTCAGGATGAGCTGAAATCATAATAACAGGAATCTTTTTTGTTTTCTTACTTGTCTTTAGAGTCTTACAAATAAACCTCCCATCTTCTCCAGAGAGTAAGATGTCTAGGATAATAAGGTCTGGAAAGCCATTTTTTATTGAGTCTCTAAGTCTTTTCCCATCCCTTGTCAGCATTTCCACTTTATATTCAAAGCTCTCAAGAAGTATTTTTAATCCTTCTAAGATGCCTTCATCATCATCAATTATTATTACTTTTTTCATAAAGACCTAATTTTTAGTTTGTCTTTTAATAGGCAGGGTAAAATAAAATGTTGAGCCTTTGTTCTCCTTGCTTTGGGCCCAAATTTTCCCGTTGTGCCTGTCAATTATTTCTTTGGAAATATATAACCCAAGACCAAGGCCCGGAAAAGTTTTTTTTGAGATGTATGTTGTGCTTTGGGAAAACCTTTCAAAAACTTTGTCCAGTTCTTCTTCTGCAATGCCAATGCCAAAATCTGAAACGCTAACCAACATATCAGTATCCTGTCTTTTAAAAGAAACAATGATTCTGTTTGCGTTTGGTGAATATTTAATTGCATTGTTGATTAAATTTGTTAAAACTTGGCTTATACGGTCTCTGTCAGCAATTATTTCCTGCATTTGATTTCCCACAACCTGTATTTGGTGTGTTTTTGTTATAGACTGCAGATTGGAACAAACTTCGTAAATTAGACTGCCAAGAGAAAACTTATTTTTCTTATATGTTAATTTTCCCTGTCTTACCCTTGAAGAGTCCAAAAGGCTGTTTACCAAATGTGTGAGCTTATTTATTTGCCTATCCATTGCGCTGAAGTATTGAACCATCTGCATATCTCCCCTCCTTTTAAAACGTTGCTCAAAGACTTGCGTGAATATTTTAAGTGATGTAATCGGTGTTCTTAATTCATGGGAGGCCAAAGCGATAAAATCGTCTTTTCTTTGTTCTAGATTTTTTCTGGCTGTAATTTCAAATGTTGCACCAAGCATTTTTAAGGGTTTGCCCTTTTGGTCAAAAAGAACCTTCGCCCTTGTGCTTATCCAGATTACTGATTGATTAGGTCCGTATGCTCTAAATTCAAGAGCAAAAGGCTCTTTGTTTAAAAGTGCTTTTTTAACTTCGTTCAAAACCATTTTCTTATCGTCCGGATAAATTATTTTTTCGTACTCTTGAATTGTTCCCTTAAATTCTCCTTTTTTAATTCCGTGCATTTCATAAACCCTATCCGACCAGGTTATTTTGTTATTCACAATATCCCACTCCCAGATTCCGATTTTTCCAGCCTCAACCGCAATTCTAAACCTCTCCTCGCTTGCTGCAACTGTATCTTCTGCTTCAAGTCTTTTTGTAATATCGTGTTTAATTTCAATAAACTGCTTAACTTTACCAAATTTGTCAAGTAAAGGCACCACTGTTGTGTCTTCCCAGTAAAAACTTCCATCTTTTGCCTTATTTCTAATTTCTCCATGCCAAACCTTCCCAGACTTTATAGTTTTCCAAAAACGATTAAAAAATTCCTTTGAGTGGTAATTTGAATTTAGCATTTTGTGTGTTTTGCCGATAAGTTCTTCCCTAGAGTATTTTGATATTTTTTCATACTTTTCGTTTACATACTCAATTACGTCATTGTTATCCGTAATGGACACTATGGCTGCATGATCCAAGGCGTATTTCATATCTTGTAAATTTTTAAGTGTAGTACTTAAATCTTCTTCTGCTTTTTTCCTTTCTGTAATATCCCTAAAGTTTACAACGATTGCTTTAATCTTGGGATCTTTTAATTTGTTGGAGGCAGTTGCTTCAATCCATTGGTAATGGCCAAGCTTATGTCTTACCCTAAACTCCATAGTTTGTTTTAGTCTTGGTTTTAAAAGAAGTTTTGAAAGTGTTTTTAGCACTTTTGGAGCGTCTAATGGATGAATGAATTTAATTCCACTGACCCCTATAAACTCATCCATCTTTCTTCCAAAAAGCCTAACTATTGAGGGAGTTGCGTATAAAAGTTTTGCTTTTGAGTCAACCAAGGCAATTCCTTCCCAGCTGTTTTCAACCAAAGCTTTAAATTTTTTCTCACTCTCTTCAAGTTTTTGTGTTCTTTCAGTTATTTTTTGCTCAAGATCCAAAGTTAATTTTTTATATTTTTCCTCCAAGGTTTTTCTTTTGGTAATATTTATTGAAGCGTTTAGAACATATTCAACATTTCCCTTTTCATCTCGTAAAAAAACACTTCCGTCTGTGTGGAGCCAGCGATATTTTCCATCCTTGTGTTTGATTCTGTATTCAAAATGGACAATTGAACCCTTGTCTTTTTTGTTCATTTGTTTCTTTGTCTTATCAAGCACAGCTTTATTTTCCTCCATAATACGCGGTATGTCATCAGGGTGGACAAGCGAGGAAACAAAGGAAAAACCGCCTTTTGTAAAAGCGGAAGGCTTGTATCCCAAAAGCCTTTTTATCGCGTTATTAACATAGACATATTTACCGCTTTTAATATTGTACACGGCAATCATTACGGGAACAGAATCGAGAATTTCCCTAAAAGAATGAAGGTTTTGGGAAGACTTTTTTCCTGCCATAAGAATTTGCTTTAATTTATTTATGTTTTCTTAAAGAATATAACGTTAAAGTAAAATAAACTATGACACTAAAGACTAGAATATTTATTTTTAAAACTACGATTTAGTTGATTATATCAGATTGTCAGTGTTAAATTCTTATTGACAGATAAGCTTATAGAATGTATAAAAATGTTGAATGGCAACGGCACCGTCTGAAATTAGAACAAGAAGAGACAATCGGAGATTAAGATTTATTCCAGTATCAGAAGACGTATTTAGACGAGAAGCACGTGGACCAATAAGAAAAAGAAGACGCGCATTACATGAGATTTCAAACCAAACTACAATCTTTACTGCTACACAACAAACCACTGAAATAGATAAAGTACCGCGTTTACAAAAACGAAGGCCAATTGTTTTGGCTCTAATGAGATTAAATAAAGCGCATACAGGTCCTGAATTTAAAAGCATAAATGATGAGAGATTAATTTTGGATGTTTATGGCGAAAAAAACCTTAATCAAGATGGACAAAAAAGTCCTGCTAAAATTCAGTACAATAGGGGTGCGGCACGTTTGGCAAGAAACGATTTTATCGCAATATTAGAGCATCCCGAAGATCATTCAGAGCTGGTAATAAAACGCGCTATGACATTAGTTGATGAAGTACGCAATCTCTATCCATATTATAAGGATTTAACAATCCCTCAAATTATTGGTTTACTTAAAAGAACTATAGATTTTTCTGAAATCATTAGACCTGTAACCATACCGACCGAAGAAGTTTTACCTGACGGATTTGTTGTCAGACAAAGAACGTACCATCCACCAATTGAAACAAAACTCTTAGCAGCTAATAATGACATTAAAAGAGGTGTTGAAAGATCTCACCTGCCTCCCAGAAGAAGAAGGCTTAGGCAGGCTAAAGTTATAAAAGAGGCAGAAGCTCTTCCACAATGGGCAATGCCACAACTTCCACGACCAATTAATGTCATGACACCAGAGGAAATTGTTGCATATTCCCTAATGTTGGTAAAAGATAATGGAAGAGGATACAGATATCCTAACGCCAAGATCGCAATGTTAAGAATATATGACGATCCGATTGCAGGGGTTGATAAGGTTTCGGAAAGAGAAAGAAAAAAAATTAAAATTCCGTCTCCAGCGCGGGCAGCCGCTATACTTACTTCATTTACAAAAAAGTTAGTGACTTCTGGTCAAGCTGAAAAGCCGCTAACCCAAAAAGGGCGTACTTCTGTTCCAGAAGTTGTACAAAATTTCGTTAATTGGGCAGATGCAGAGCCATTATATCTAGGTTCAACTCCACAAGAATTAGCGGCAATATTAAGACGGCATACTACTTTTGAAGAAATTCTCTCTGGGTATAGAGAACAAGAACACATCCAAATTGTCCTTGAGGCTAGCCGTGAAAAAGACAGTACGATTAGACTTGGCACTGGAGCAAGTATACCGGAAAGAGATGGCGTTAGGCTTAATTTGGATGAAAAATACCTTCTTTCAACTATATTAGCAAACGCTCCTTCCGAAAAACTGGAAAGCATGGGCATATCATTATCAGATCAGGCGTTAAGAACTATTGCCCGTGTTTCAAGAGATTTTGCAAGGAGGAATAAATATCAACAAAGGAGGGAAAAAGACGTACAAGCTCTTTTAAGAAGCGCTATTGGACCTATCGTTAATACGTTAAGAGAGCTATTTAATGATCCACAAGGATTACTAAAAAGAGTCAGAGATCCACAAACCAGAAGACTTTTGTCAATGGTTACAAACTTGCGACCCTCAAAAAGGGACGAATTCATAAGACAGGTTTTGTTTTCTGGATAAATATTATTT
>CAZUZF010000007.1:0-7058 GCA_964624955.1 uncultured Gammaproteobacteria bacterium | reverse complement strand
GTAGTACTTTTTAATTGAAAATAAAAGAGGGATATATTACTTGATTTTAATTGAATGTTTTTTTAGCCATGTTCTTATTTCTTCAATATCTAAATGTTGATTGTCAACTTTGATTGCAAATTCAACTTCCTCTTTTTTGGCATTAATCAATTTATATCCGTTTAGCCTTAGAAATATACCAGCAGATGTAAGCGCAGTTCTTTTATTTCCATCTAAAAATGGATGGTTTTTAAGAAGAGACTGAAGTAATGCCGCTGCCTTATCAAATACAGATTTGTAAAGATCTTCTCCGCCAAAGCTGGCTTGGGGTCTGTAAACTGCTGATTCAACCAGCCCGACATCTCTTACGCCAATTAAACCACTGGTTCGTTTTATAACCTGATCATGGATAAAAAGGACTTTTTGAGGAGTTAAATATTTCACCTATGTGCAAGTTCTTTTAAAACATCTTCGTGTTCTGTTATAAAATCGTCAACCATTTTTGCAAATTTAGTATTAATTCCACTTTTGACCTTCTTTTTTTTAACAATCAATATTCCTTCTTTTGTCTGCCTAAAATCAATCTCGCTTTTTTTACCAAGATTATTCTGCCTTCTTAATTCTAATGGCAAAATAACACCGTATGAGTTTCCAATTTGTACTAATCTTTTCATAGTTATAACTATGTTATAACATTAATTATTGTTTGTCAAGTTCTATTTTAAATATTTATCAAAAAACTCTATAGACCTTTGCATTGCTATACCAAAATTGGAAGCAATATTATGGTCATCGTCTAAATAGGTATATAGCTCTACAGTTTTCCCTGCCTCTTTTAATTGTTTTTCCAATTTAATTGAAAATTCAACAGGAACTGAAGTGTCAGAAGTTCCATGATGAAGTTGAATTGGTCCTGAAATATCTTTTAGAAAAAAGTTTGCAGATAAAATATTCCAAAAGTTTGGATTCTGTGATGGCGTTCCAAACTGCTCTGATAATGCTTGTCGCCAGCTTCCTCCCCTGGTTGATGGAGTTGTGGATGGGATATTTCTTTTCCTCCATCTTTCAAAAAGGTCCTGGTATGAAGCAACTACTCCTGCCCAAATTACTCCTGCTTTAATATCTTTGTTAACAACCATTGCCCTTAGAGTTATAAAACCACCCATACTATGTCCCCACATGCCAATCTTTTGGGGATTAACTCCTGGATATTTTTGTAAAGAAGAAAAAGCGTTTAATACATCAATTGTATATCCGTTTGATCCATATGCTCCAGAAGGATTACCTTGGGAATTTCCGTGCCCTCTGTAGTCTGGCCTTAAGAGAATATACCCATTCCTTGAAAATGCATC
Source organism: uncultured Gammaproteobacteria bacterium (assembly GCA_964624955.1). Taxonomy (GTDB): domain Bacteria; phylum Patescibacteriota; class Microgenomatia; order Levybacterales; family UBA12049; genus JACQHJ01. Next base: position 5,727 of record CAZUZF010000007.1, on the reverse strand, counting down.
TGTATAGGCAACATATCTTTCTGTTGTTCTGTACTCTCTAGGTGGAATATACCCGTGATTAAAAACTATCGCAGGAAATCCTCCTTCCGGTGCCTTTCCATTAGGAACCGTAAGTAGGCTATAGATTTTAAGACCTTCTGATAAATATGAAACAATATAGCGTAAATAATTGCTACCAGGACTTAAAGTTTCTTCAATTATAAGATCGCTTCCTAAAAAACTGCCTTTTCTTAAAGCTTCTATGGAAAGATTAAAAGGTGCTTCTATAATACCACCCATATTGTCTTGGAAATCTGTTTGTGTTGGGATATTTAGTTTTGGTATTTCAATGTATTTTGAATATACAAAAACTGCGGAAAGTAACACTAAAATTAAAACTAAAAGTAATATCACTTTAGTTTTTAACATTTAAAAATTATAACACAGGAATTTAATCTGGTATAATCGAAAAATGAAGTTAATCTGTCTAAATATCTGGGGAGGGGTAGTAAAGGATAAGCTTTTGGATTTTATAAAAACAAAGTTAGTTGACACTGATATTTTTTGCTTTCAGGAAATATTTAAATCAGACAGGGAGCAGATTATCGGAAAAAATGCTTATTCAAATATTAAAAGAGATGTTGATAGCGTGCTTTCTGGATTTAACGGATATTTCTACTCTACTGCAAACAATGCGGATTTGGAAGGATATGTGGATTTCCCTTTATATTTCGGACAGGAAACTTTTATCAAAAAGAACATTAAGGTTTTGGAAGTCGGAGACGTTTTTATTCATAAAAAAATGAATGAGTTTAGCCTCTACCCAAATGGAAAACCAGATTTTCCCAGAAACTTTGTCTATACGGTTTTGGAGAGAAACGGAGAACAATTTTTAGTTTTAAATGTTCATGGTTTTTGGGCACCAGCGGCAAAATTTGATAATATTCAGAGATTTAAACAGTCTCAAATAATTTTGGATTTTATAGAAAAATACGATCTGCCAAAAGTAGTAGCCGGAGATTTTAATTTAAGGATTAATACAAAAGCTCTTTTAATGCTTGGTGAGAAACTTAGAAATCTAGTAAAGGAATATAAAATCCAAACCACCAGAAGTCTTTTGTATGATCATAAATGGAGAGTTGAAAAAGACGATAAATACGCAGATTATATTTTCGTATCAGATGACGTTAAAGTCTTGGATTTTAAGGTTTTGCAGGATCAAGTTTCGGATCATCTGCCCCTCTACCTTGAATTTGAGATTTAAATTTGTCCTAAAAGATATTTTTTTCTTAAGCTTTGCGGAAATTTCTCAATTGCATATCTAAGCGCTGTTCTTCCCATTGTTTTATAATATTTTTTTAAAAATTGTTCTTCTTTCTTTATATCCCTCTTCCCTACCTCTCTTAACATCCAACCAACTGCTTTTTGAATTAAATCGTTTTTGTCATCAACCAAATTTTGGGCAATTAATAGCGTATCGTCAAACATTTTGTTTTTAATAAAATTATATGTTGCAAGAATGGCAATTCTTCTTTCCCAAAGGTTTTTGGATTTTGAAAGCTTAACCAAAACATCCTTTGGTTTATCTATTAAATATGCCCCTACAATTTTATCTGAAGATAAATCTACCAAATCCCAATTGTTAATATATTTTGTATTTTTAAGATAAAATTCATAAATTCTTCTTTGCAATAACTCTTCTTTTTCGTATTGATGGACTAAAATTAAAAGAGCGATTAATCTTTCCTCATGTATGGGAGACTTTAAAAGAGTTAAAATATCGTTAAAGTCCAAGTCTTTATACTTGACTGCAAGTTGTCTTGATCTTGGAACAGTTAGGCCAACAAATATGTCTCCAAAACCGTATTCACCCTCACCCGTTTTAAAAAATTTTTGCAAAAAAGAAACTTTTTGTCTATCGGCAGATTTTTTAATCTCTGTTCTTAATTTGTTTAACATTTTGGAGCTTTATAATTATACTCTTAACTAGACTCAAGGTCAACCATCGGAAAGCTTATTTTTAGGATTTATATCCAAAATCTTTAAAAAGGGACACAATTTTTAAAGATCATAGTCCTAAAATATTTGTGGTATTGTTTGTAGCATTGTCTAGCGTATTTTGTGTATTGGAAACTGTGTTGTCAACTGCCCCACCTACATTTTCTACGGGATTGTTATTTAATGATTGGTCTTTTTCCTCTTTGTTTGTATCCTTAGTTTTTTCAACAATTGTTGGAACCGCATTAGTTGTTGTGTCAACTGTTTGTATTCCCTCAACTGTTTGATTTTTTTCATTTTTGTCTTTGTCTGTTTTTAACTGATTGTTATTTAAAGTATTTTCCTTAATCCCTCCATCTTTTTCCTCATCTAATCTTTCAGTTTTAGCAGAATTTGACGAATTGCTATCATTATTACTTTGTCCATTCGTATTAATTAAGGCATTTCCTCTATAACCTCTATAAATAGACTGTCCGATAAATAAAGAAACGGCGTTTGTTAGTTTTTTAAGAGGGTATAAAAGCTCTCCGGGTTTGCTTGCCTGAACACTTATTAGAAAGCCGCTGACTATAAAAAACAAAATTAGACTAACAAAAATAAAAAGAGGTTTTGTGACAAATCCAAAGGATCTTTGATTTTTTTCAATTTGTTGCAAAAAATGTTGTTTTGTTGTAAGTGGTCTTTGAATATTGGTAAGGTTTTTTAAGTTTTGTGAAAACAAATACAAATCCTCTGCCTGCCTTGGAGAGGCTCCTTGACCTATAAATTGCTTAATAATTTCTTTGTTACTTTTCATTACCGACTACCTCTTTTAGTTTTTTTATTGCCCTGTATTGTAATACTCTTACGTTTACCTCTGAAATTTTCAAAATTACGCCAACCTCTTTTGCGGAAAGATCGTTTACAAATCTTAAGATTAATACGTCTCTTAAGTTTCGTGGCAAGAGCTTTATCTGTTGGTTTAATTTGGCAATATTATTGTCTTTATGTATTTTTTCAATAAACTCCTGCTCGTAAAAAGGCTCTATTCCCTTTTCAACTGACTCCTCAAGCGATATTTGCCTCCTGTTTTTCTTCTTTCTGTAATAATCAACTATTATATTTCTTGCGATTTTATATAAAAGTGCCTGTATAAAATCTTGCCTGATTTTTTTCCATCTTTTCCAAACCCGTAAAAACACTTCGGAGGTAATATCCTCGGAAAGATATGGGTCGTTTATATTCAGGTATACGTATTTGAAGATTCGATCCGAGTATTTCAGATATAATGTTTCGAAAGAAAGTTTGGCTGACATTTACAGCTATACTAACACAGTTTTCCATATAATTTGCTCCTAATCTTGTTTGCAAAAGTTTTCTTAACATACTCTTATATCTTTCTTACAGTTTTCTTAAAATACTGCTTCCACAGTATGTAACGCAGGTGTTTACATTTCGTTATACGCTTACTTAATAAAAAGGAGGTGTGAAATGGATCTTGTCAGATTTTTAGACAGTATTGAAAATTTCTTGGCCACATTTTATGGGAAGTTTCTTAAGATATAAACCTAAATTAAAAGCGTTTATTGACCCAAAAGGACTTTAAATGCTTTTAACGCTCTTATCTAATATAATATTTATTCTTCTACTTTTCTTAAATCTATATATTTGCAAAATACACACTCTGGATTTGAATCGGCAATTGGGTTTGATAAAACTTCAATTGCATTCTCAATTCTTTTTTGCGTATTGAGAGGATTTCCCTTTAACTTTTGTAAATGAACAATCATTGGAAAACCGTCATGAAGTTCCTCGCTTGTGTCTGGGAAAAAATAGATTAAGTATCCCTCTCCCGTTGTTTGTTTACCATTTCTGCTCATTAGGAATATGTAGTCGTCAATCTGTGATTTATAGGCTGATAGCGTTTCTTTGTCTCTTGGGTCAGAACTTGATGTTTTAAAATCAACAGGAGTTAGTCTTCCCTCACTATCCACCAAACACTCATCAAGTTTTCCATAAAAACCGTAACTTTCATTTATTCTTACAAAATATTTTTCCACGAATGGATTTTGAAGAGTACCTGATAGTTTATGCTCTACCATTGGGGGAAACTTACCTAATTTTCTATATTTGTTAAAATAGTTTTTGACAACAACATCAAACCTGTTGGCAAGCCTTGAAACTATTCCTTCAGGCTGCCTTATCCCTTTTCTTATCTGCAACCAAAAACATCTTGGACACCTTTCTAAAACTTCCAATGAGGTATGAGATAGCCAAACTCTTCCGTCTTTTGACATGACATTTATTTTAGCAAATTTTAGTTATTATTGTATTTACAACTGCTTTATGCTAATATTTTTCGACTTGCCCTTAATTATATGTCGCCAGAAGTAAGACCAGGAAGATTAAGTAAAGGAGGAAGAAAACACATAAGGAGAATGAAGGCTGCGGGACTTTGGACCTCTGGTATTAGCCCTTTCGAAAAACAAAGAAAAATGAGTGTTGCCTCATGGAGCGCAGCCTGCGGACTTATGAACCTTGCGGTAATTACAAACCCGGAGCTTAGACCTATTTTTGAAGGAGAAAGAACAAGACCGGTGCTTAGGGAATGGCACGCTGCGTGTGTATTAGATGCAACAAGCGGCAATGGAACTGAAACGAAAGCAAGAGATGCTCTTATCGAAAAATACGCTCCTAATTCAAGACCAAGAATTAAAGAAACAACAATCTTAGACGTAGTCTCTCCCCTAACAAGGGTTATTGACAGAGCGGTTTTTGGACAACGTGCGGGCAGATAAAATCTATTAAACTTTATAATTGTCCTTTTTAAAATTTTGTGTTAACATAGCCTCGCTGCCCCTCAGTTATGACACCTGAATTTAAAAAAGCAAAACCCAGTGCTGGATGGGCAAAACATGAACGAAGAAGGAAAGCAGCTGAGAAAAAAGCTGCAGTTTTTATAGCGCCAACTACACCCACAGAGGTTCCTCCTGACCCTAGAACCCAAGCTTGGATAGAAATAAGCGGAACTATACAAAGAACTTTTGATGACCAACCAGATCTTCTTATGCTTTTTAGAAGGAAAAAGGGTGGTTTTTTTAGAGAATTTTTTGATGGAAGATATGATAAGTCAATGGGGAAAGGTTCTGAAAGATTCGATGCCCTAACAGATAAATATTTAAATCCCAATTCAGCAAGCTATAATCCTGATCTTTTTGATAGAGCCGGGCCTATTTTGATGGTTATAACCGCAGAAACAGACAGAATGTCACAAGCAAAAAGGTTAATGGATACTAGAAGATAAATCACCTAAATCTATAAAGTGATCTTCTACCATCTTCTTCCCTAACATACACACATTTTTGCGCATTTGGTTTTGATAAGGTTGCGAAACGCCTCATTGGAAACTCTGCTTTAAAACCATCATCAACGAGAAATTACAAAAGTGTAGAACTTCTGTAAACGACTCTAAAGGATCCTGGAGCCAATCTATAAATCCTTGTTTCGGTGTCATCATGAGCAAGAACATAACCCACCTGCTTACCGTCTTTTCTATAGTGGACAATGACCTCCAGGTTCCATTTGGCCCACAGATATCGGTTCGGAATTTTCATCTATTAGGACAAATACCTTATCTATCTCTACTGTCATGGCTAAATATTATAGGTCTATTTTTGTTAATAGTCAAATTTAATGTTAAGATTAAGTTAATGGACAGTTTAGAACTAACTTATAAAAAATTAAGTGATTTAAATCTAAAAGCAAATAAGG
>CAZUZF010000006.1:0-32803 GCA_964624955.1 uncultured Gammaproteobacteria bacterium | reverse complement strand
AAAAAAGGATGGCTTTATGAAGATATTTTATCAGCTCCTCAAAAATTTAATGTTTCTGATAGGGTTAAGTTTTTAGATTTTGTCCAAGATCAAGATCTTCCCTCCCTTTATAAAAACGCTTTATGTTTTGTATTACCATCTCTTTATGAAGGTTTTGGGTTACCAATTTTAGAGGCAATGAAGTATGGATGTCCGGTTTTAACCAGTAATGTTTCAAGTCTTCCTGAAGCAGGCGGAGAAGCTGCAATTTATTTTGACCCACAAGACGCAAATGATATAAAAGAAAAAATTGAAAAAGTAATAAACAGTCCAAAATTAAGAGATGAGATGATTGAAAAAGGAAAACAACAAGTTAAGAAATTTTCCTGGGAAAAAACAGCCAGACAAACACTGCAAGTTTTAGAGGATTTAGGAAAATAATGAAAAGGATAATAAGAAGAATAAAAACAGTATTTTGGGAATTTATTTGCATGAAGTTAAGATGGGTGGGTTATATTCCTTCCCATTTTGTCAGAAGGTTTTTTTATAGACTTTGGGGTATTAAGATTGAAAAGGGTTCAACAATCCATATGGGAGCAGTATTTTATTATCCTCCAAATATCTCAATTGGAAAAGATTCAATAATTGGTGAAAACGCAGTATTGGATGGAAGAGATAAATTAACAATTGGAGATCATGTAGATATTGCAAGTGAGGTTATGATTTATAACTCTCAACACGATACTTCAGAGGAAAATTTTGCTGGAGTTGAAAATGTTATTAAAAAGCAAGTCACTATTGAGGATTATGTTTTTATAGGTCCAAGAGCGATAATACTTCCTGGAGTTACTATTAAAAAGGGAGCAGTAGTTGGCGCAGGAGCTGTGGTTACAAAAGATGTAGAAGAATTTAAGATTGTTGGAGGTGTTCCTGCAAGAGAAATAGGGGAGAGAACAAACAAAAACCCCACGTATAAATTAGGTCGTGCAGCATGGTTTAGGTAAAATACTTTTATGAAAAAAATATTTTCATGGATTTGGGACAATATTTTATTTTTAGAAACATTATTTCTTCTTGCCTTTATACCTCTATTTCCTAAAATTCCGATCCTGGACGTAAAAAACACTTGGGTCTATATCAGAGGAGAAGACTTTGTTGTCTTTTTTGTTTTACTTTCCTGGATTTTTCTTTTACTTAAGCAAAAGATTACCTTAAGAACTCCTTTAACTATTCCCATAATCACGTTTTGGACAATAGGGGCTATAGCGACAATGCATGGAGTATTGCTTATTTTCCCAACCATTGCCAATGTTTTTCCAAACGTTGCTTTTCTCTCTTTAGTCAGACACATAGAATACATGAGCTTATTCTTCATTGCTTACCAGGGTATGAAGGATAAAAGATTTCTGCCAATAATTATTGCCGTTTTAGTATTTACACTTTTAGGTGTAATAGGTTATGGTTTTGGCCAAAAATATCTTGGATTTCCTGCGTACTTAACAATGAATGAGGAATTTGCAAAAGGAATTCCTATAACTTTATCCGCTCTTTCCAGAGTATCTTCAACTTTTGCAGGCCATTATGATTTAGCTGCTTATCTAGTCTTAATAATTCCGGTTGTGGTCAGTCTTTTCTTTGGATTTAAAAATTGGATTATAAGAATATTTCTTTTAATAACTTCTTTTCTGGGCTTAATTCTTCTTTTTATGACAGTGTCAAGAGTTTCTTTTTTTGTACTTTTTGTTTCTCTATTAATAGTCTTTTTCTTCCAAAAGAAAAAACTTGTGTTTTTAATATTACCCCTTCTTGCAGTTTTAGTACTTTTGGTAATTGCATTGCAACCATCTCTTCTGGATCGATTCAAGAGCACAATTTCTGAAGTAGATGTTTTAGTTGATGCGAAAACAGGAGACAGTGTAGGTCATGTTAGGTTTGTACCAAAGGATTATTTTAAAGATAAAATTGTTTTGCAAAAAAGGGTAAAGGACAAAGAAGAGCTTATCGGAGCAATTTCAGGTAACGAGCAAGCTCTAAAAGCATCTGCTTCAGCTCTGCTTCCTTTTGAATTTGTTCCGCTGGAGGTTCCACTTGTTCAAGCTACAAACGTGTCAACCGGAGAAAATCTTCCTCAAGGGACAGGCTATATAAATCTTGCCCTCTCACCAGTTACAAGAAGGCTTGGTAATTTTTATTATGAACTTTCCCCTGATATCAAGGCAACCTTCTCCGCACAAGTTTTAGTACTTCATGGTGATTTTATAGTTAAAAGGGCAGCTGCTTATGACCTTTCATTTACTACTCGTTTCCAAGGAGAATGGCCAAGAGCCATTGCGGCTTTTAACAGAAATATTCTCATTGGAAGTGGATATGGTTCGGTAAGCTTGGCAGTTGACAATAATTATCTAAGGATTTTAGGAGAAATAGGGCTTTTAGGTTTTCTTGCCTTCTTTGGTATCTTTATATCTTTTGGAATATACATAAAAAAAGGTTTTAAGGATATAGAATCTCCTCTTGTTAAAAGTTTCGTCTTAGGATTTATAGCAGGTCTTATTGGTCTTTTTCTTAATGCAACGTTAATAGATGTATTTGAAGCTTCTAAAATTGCGTTTGTTCTTTGGATTTTGGTTGGAATAACACTTGCAACACTTATGTTATACCAAAAAACTTCAATCAATTTACTTTCCGAGCTTAAAAAGATTGCTACTTCAAACTTTGCAATTGGTCTTTATCTTTTGTCATTTGCGATTCTTTTATTCTCTCCAATGCTTGCAAACTTTTTTGTAGGAGATGATTTTACATGGCTTAGGTGGGCAGCTGATTGTACCAACAATTGTTCGCCAATGGAGAGAATAATAAATTTCTTTACGAGCTCAAACGGATTTTTCTATAGACCGGGAACAAAAGTTTATTTTTATATTATGGAATCGGTCTTTTGGTTAAATCAGGTTACCTATCACGCGGTTTCACTTTTTCTTCATTTTGCGGTTTCCTTCCTCTTTTTCTTGACTGCACAAAGAGTTTTGAAAAACAAATTACTTGCAGCAATGTCTGCTTTCTTATTTTTAATTATTAGCGGATATTCCGAGGCAGTATTTTGGATATCTTCAATAGGTCAAGTTGCAACTTCATTTTTTGCTTTACTTTCCCTTCTTTTATTTATTTATTGGGAGGAAAGAAAGAAAATCTATTTTTATGCCTTTTCAATTATAAGTTTGTCTTTAGGCTTAATGTTTCACGAGATGGGAATGGTAATACCGCTTTTAATACTTTCCTATAAAGCAAAAGACGGGGTTTTAGCTTCAATTAAAGAGCTTGTAAAAAGAAAAGATTATCTTTTTCTATTTGTACCGGTAATTATCTATTTACTTCTTCGTTTTGTATCCCAAAGCCATTGGCTAAACGGAGACTACAGCTATGATTTAGTTATGTTTCCGTTTAATTTTGCAGGCAATCTGCTTGGTTACGTCTTCCTTATTGCCATCGGTCAGGTTATGCTTCCTTTATATGAAGCCCTTAGGGAAATACTTAGGGCAAATATTGCAATACCGGTGATACTTGGAGTTTTCGCTTTGGCAGTTTTGGTCTTTGCATATAAAAGAAAAATTAAAGTTTTTGAAAGTAGGGAGAGAAAAATAGTCATATTTGGTTTGTCATTCTTTATCATTTCCCTTCTTCCGTATCTAGGTCTTGGCAATATAGCATCAAGGTATAGTTATATGGCGTCTTTGGGTTTAATTTTAATCTTTGTTTTTTTAATAAGTAAGCTTTATAAATTTCTTCTAAAAGAAGGAAAACAAATTGCTCTTTTAACTGTCAGTGTTTTGGTAATAGTATATTCGCTTTTCCAAATAATCCAGGTACAGCAGTCATACTTTGACTGGAGCGGAGCAGGAGAGAAGGTAAAAAGGTTCTTTATCTCAATTGATGCTCTTTACACCGATTACTGGTCTAAAGGGGAAGTTAAGTTTCATTTCGTAAATGTCCCATTAAAAGTTGGTGATGCCTGGGTATTTCCGGTTGGCATTGATGACGCAGTCTGGTTTGCTTTCCAAAACAAAGAAGCTAAGGTCTATACTCATCCAAACCTTGATAGTGCTCTTCAAAGTGCGGGCCTATCTTTTACAAACAGAGTGTTTGTCTTTAATGAGGATGGAAGCCTAAGGGAAATAGACCGTAATCCAGAGAAACAATCTGTAACTTCGGCTAATTGATAAAGACTTATAAGTAACGTAAAATAAGATTGATGCGAAAACTTGAAGTAATTTTCTTAACTCTCTTTTTTGTCTTGGGTTTTATATTCAGACTTTATAGGTTTGACTCTCCTATTGCCGATTGGCATTCTTGGCGCCAGGCCGATACATCCGTAGTATCCAGAAATTTTGTGCAAAATGGTTTTAATCTTTTGCATCCAAAGTTTGACGATTTATCAAATGTTCCATCAGGAATAGATAACCCACAAGGGTATCGGTTTGTAGAATTTCCTATCTATAATCTTTTCCAAGGTTTTTTTTATAAATCACTTGGTGTCTTTACCCTGGAAGAGTGGGGAAGGCTTGTGTCAATTATTGCCTCAATGCTTTCTGCTTTGTTTATTTATCTAATAGTAAAAAAGCGTTTTGGCGCATCAGCTGGATTTCTTTCTTTGATTTTCTTTCTTTTTCTTCCCTTTAATATCTATTTCTCAAGGACAATACTTCCCGATCCTTCAATGGTAATGGCTGTATTAGGGGGAATATATTTCTTTGGCCTTTGGCTTGATAATATTGAGAAGAATGACCGCAAAAAATGGCTTTATTTTATATTTTCATTAGTGCTTACAAGCATTAGTTTTTTACTAAAACCATATGCGCTTTTTTTCACTCTTCCGATATTTTATTTGTCTTTTGAGAAATTTGGGATAAAACTTTTTAAAAGATGGCAGTTATGGGTCTTTGGAATAGTCTCGGTTATTCCACTCATTCTTTGGAGATGGTGGATGCTTTCATTCCCCCAAGGAATACCGCAAAGCAACTGGCTTTTTAACGAAGGAAATATAAGGTTTAAGGGAGCATTTTTCTATTGGCTATTTGGAGAAAGAATTTCAAAACTGATTTTGGGATATTTTGGACTCCCTCTTTTGATATTAGGTTTTCTTAGGCTTCATCTAAAAAAAGACCTTTTGTTTTTATTGTCATTTGTCGGAGCATCTTTAATCTATATGGTTGTTATTGCCAGGGGAAATGTCCAGCATGACTACTACCAGATCCTTATCATTCCAAGTATTTGTATGGCAATGGGTATTGGCGGAGTTTTTCTCACAAGGCCATTGGGAGAAGCAAATAAATATGTCTATTATTTTATCTTTTTAACTTGTACGATCTTTTCAATTATGTTTAGCTGGTATTATGTCAGAGACTATTTCAATATCAATAACCCCTCAATTATTGTTGCAGGAAAAGCTGTTGACAGGCTTACTCCAAAAGAGGCAAAGGTCGTAGCCAACTATAACGGCGACACTTCATTTCTTTATCAAACAAAAAGAAAAGGCTGGGCAAGTTTTCAAAATGGACTGCCAGACCTTATCAAAAAGGGAGCCAGTTTCCTTGTTTTGGTTAACCCTACAGATACAGATCTCGGGATTGGCACAGAGTATAAGATTGTAGAAGCAACCGATCAGTACGTAATTTTTAACCTTTTACAAAAACCATGAAAATATTAATGATTTCCTCATATCTTCCATACCCCCTCTACAGCGGAGGACATATAAGATTATATAACCTGATTAAGAACCTTTCCGAAGATAACGAGATAACTTTAATCTGCGAAAAAAGAGACTATCAAACACAAAAAGACGTTTGGGAAGTTGAAAAGATTTGTAAAAAGGTAGTAACAGTACAAAGAAAAAAACAATGGAGTCTTAAAAATATTTTAAAAACAGGTTTTTCAACCAATCCCTTTTTAATTACAGGGCATACCTCTGAAGAAATGCAAACTGCAATTAAGGATGAAATGGTAAGGGAAAATTTTGATTTAATACACGTTGAAACATTTTATGTATTACAGAATCTTCCAAAAGTAACCATCCCTGTTGTTTTGGTAGAGCACAATGTTGAATACCTTGTCTATAAAAGGTATGCAGATTTATTAAATCCTCTTATAAAACCGCTTTTACTTATCGATATTGCAAAACTAAAGAAAAAAGAAGAGCAAGCTTGGGATAAGGTAACAAAGCTTATCGCTGTTTCAAATATAGAAAAAAAAATAATGCAAAGGCAGCATGTTTGGGTAATACCAAACGGAGTTGATACCCAAATGTTTAAGTTTAGAAACTTCCAGGCATTGCCTTCGGAAAAAAGAGTTTTGTTTATAGGAGACTTCAAATGGCTGCAAAATAGAGACAGCCTTGAGTTTATCTTAAAAGATATTTGGCCAAAAGTAATAAATAAGTTTAGCCAGCTTAATAAAGATTTTGATTTAAAACTTTGGATAGTCGGTAAAAATCTACCAGATAGTTTTAGGCAAGTAAACCATCCAAATGTAATATTTGATACAAATAATGGGGATGAGACTTGGGATATTTTTAGAAAAGCTTTTATTCTACTTGCTCCCCTTCGGGCAGGGGGTGGAACAAGCTATAAAGTATTGGAAGCAATGTCTTCAGGGGTTGGAATTGTAACTACTAATCTTGGAATAGAAGGCTTAGAAGCAAAAAACACAACGCATGTTCTGGCAGCAGAAACTGCAGACGAGCTTGCAAACTGCGTTGTAGATTTGGCATTTGACTTAAGTTTATATAGAAAGCTTACAATAAATAGCAGGAAATTCGTTGAACAGAATTACGACTGGAAAATAATTTCTGAAAAATTAAATAAAATTTACATGTCCTCTTTGTAAGACTTGTTTATAGACTTCTTGAATACTGGAGAAGTTTTGCTGGAGTTGTAAGAGTAATATTAAAATCTTCTTTAATTTTCTCAGTCTTAAAATGTTTTATGTTATAAGAAATTATAAATTTAGCTTTTCCTTGTTTTCCTCCTTTAACAATATGTGCATCGTTAGGATCTAATACATAATCATCAAATTTTGGCTCTAAATCTTTGGTTTTCTTAAGTTTTATAATAGAAAGCTTTTTTATAAGATCTTTTGTTTTCTTATTTTCCAAACCTAATCTTTCTGATACTTTCTCAATTTCCTTTTGTGAGATATTTGAGATTACGAGTTCAATGTCTTTTGTTTGAGTAAGTAGTATTGATGCTGCACCGGTTGAGGAAATAAGCGAAGAGATTACTACATCGGTATCTACAAAAACTTTTAAAGCCATATTTACTTTCTAACTTTCTCAATCTCTTCTTGTATTTTGGGTAGATTTTTAAGATCTTCCATCTCTGCTTTATAAAGATCAAAATCAAGCCCTGTAAATATAAAAGAAAGAGAACTTTGGGGAATACGGTAAACTTTACCAATCTTTTTGGCAATAATTTCACCACGGTTAATAAGCTGGTATACAGTATTTTTAGAAAGCTGAAGCATATCTGCTACCTGTTCGGGGGTATATGCTTTTACAGATGATATGTTACCATTCATAACTAAATTGTACTAAACATAACCAAATATGTCAATATCTGGATATTTTATCCTTGTGTTTAGCCTGAAAATAAATTAACTTGTGATATACTTTCCGCCATGAGAACACCAGAGGCGCTTGAGACACATGAAACAACATTTTAATGAAGCAAAGCTATTAAGAAAAGGTTTAAATCAATCTTTGATTACAATCTTTTGTAATAAAACCCTATCCTTTGTATAATTACCTCATGCTTATTGGAATTGATGGTCGTTTGTGGTCTCAAACTGGTGTTGGCAGGTATATTAGAAATCTAACTTCTAATCTTTCAATGATAGATCAAAAGAATAAATACGTAATCTTTGTAAGAAGTGATGATTTAGACGATGTAAAGAATAAGATAAAAAACAAAAATTGGAAAATTGTTATCTCTGATATTAAATGGCATAGTCTTTCCGAACAAACAACTTTTGCAAGTGAGTTAAACAAATATAATTTTGATCTCGTTCATTTTCCGTACTTTTCAATTCCCGTTTTCTACAGAAAAAAATATGTTGTTACGCTTCATGATTTAATAGCCAAAAAAATTAAGACAGGAAAAGCATCTTCGCTTCCATACCCCCTCTACCTACTTAAAAGACAAGGCTACCTTTTTATTATCAAAAACGCATTAAAAACTTCGGTTAAGATAATAGTTCCCTCAAATGCCATCAGAAACGATATTCTGTTTTCATATAAAAATATACATCCAGATAAAGTCATCGTTACCTACGAAGGTGCATCTGAGAAAACAAATTTGAAGGCAACAAAGAATTTAATAAATGAAAAATATTTTCTTCGTGTAGGCAATTTCTATCCCCATAAAAACGTAGAAAATCTTTTAACTTCCTTTAAGGATTTTGTGGGTAGGAAAAAATACAAAGACATAAAGCTTGTATTGGTTGGAAAAAAAGATTATTTCTTCAAAAATATCTGGGAACAGGCAGAAAAACTAGACCTAGTTAAAAACATTATTTTTATTAATAATCCAAATGATAAAGAATTATTTTCTTTATATAAAAATGCAGTTGCAACAGTCATACCTTCATTTATGGAAGGTTTTTCCCTAACTGCAGTTGAAGCAATGTCAATGGGTTGTCCTGTTATAGCATCGGATATAGAAGTGCATAGAGAAATTTGTAAAGATGCAGCCATTTATTTTGATCCTTATGATACTTACGATTTAAAACAAAAATTAGAGTTAGTTTTAGAAAGAAAGGAGATTGTAGGTAAACTTATCCAAAAAGGAAGAATAAGGGTAAAATATTTTTCCTGGGAGAGAATGGCAAGGCAAACTATAGAAATTTATGAAAGTAGCAATAGTTTACGATAGGGTAAATAAATGGGGAGGAGCTGAAAGAGTTCTTTTGTCCTTTAAAAAGATTTTCCCAAATGCCGTGCTTTATACCTCGGTTTACGATGAGAAGAAAGCCCCTTGGGCAAAAATATTTAATATAAAGACTTCTTTTTTGCAAAAAATTCCTTTTGCAAAGTCTTCCCATGAGTTTTTTGCAACACTAATGCCGATTGCATTTGAAAGTTTTAATTTTGATGATTACGATCTTGTAATTTCTGTAACAAGTGAGTTTTCAAAAGCAGTCATTACAAAACCAAAAACTTTGCATATTTGTTATTGTTTAACGCCTACAAGGTATTTATGGAGTGGCTATGATATCTATTTTAAAAACTGGTTTTTAAGATTAATTTCTGCCCCTTTTGTTTCATATTTAAGAGATTTTGACAAAGTGGCAGCTTTTAGACCGGACGCAATTATTGCCATTTCAAATGAAGTTAAACAAAGGATTAAAAAATATTATGGAAGGCAGTCTACTGTTATTAACGCTCCTCTTGATTTTCCCAATATTCCTTTAACAAAAAATAACGGGAAATATTTTTTAATTGTTTCCCGTCTTGTTGCATATAAAAGAATTGATTTGGCAATTTCTGCATTTAATGAGTTAGGCTTACCTCTTAAAATAATCGGAAGCGGAGGGGAAGAAGAACGTTTAAAACAACTGGCAAGATCAAATATTGAGTTTATAGGTCAGGTTACTGATGTAGAGCTTTTTAAATACTACCAAGGATGCATTGCTTTAGTTTTTCCGGGTCTTGAAGACTTTGGTCTAACCATGATTGAGGCAAACTACTTTGGAAGACCGGTAATTGCTTTTAGAGGCGCAGGAGCATTGGATATAATAAAAAATGGAATAACAGGTGAATTTTTTGACAAACAAAATACAGAGAGTTTAAGAAAAGTATTGGAAAAATTTAACGTTTCTTTATATAATGAGAAATCATGTAGAGATAATGCTTTGAGATTTTCGTTTGCTAACTTCAAAAACAACCTAGAAGCATTTATCAAAACACAAAAAAATTTATGAAAGCAGTCATTTTCGCAGGAGGAGTAGGAACAAGGCTTTGGCCACTTTCGAGAAAAAGCACACCAAAACAGTTCGAGAAAATAGTAGGGGACAAATCAATGTTGCAAATTGCCGTAGATAAGCTTTTCCCTCTTTTTAATTGGGAAGATATTTTCATTTCAACAGGAAAAGACTATGAGACAATTGTAGAGAAACAACTTCCCAATCTTCCCAAAGGAAATATAATTATTGAACCTGAAATGAGAGATGTAGGACCTGCGGTTGGCCTTGTTACTGCTATTTTTGCAAAAAGATATCCGGATGAGCCGTTTGTAATTCTCTGGGGGTCCGATCATTTGGTAAAAAGGGAAGACGTGTTTAGGGACGCTTTGTCTGCAGCAGAAAAAGTTATTGAGGAAAATCCCCAAAAAATTGTTTTTATAGGTCAAAAACCAAGGTTTGCAAGCCAAAATTTGGGATATATTGAATTTGGAGAAAAACTTGAAGACATTGGAAATATTCCAATCTATTCCTTCTCAAGTTTTAAATACAGGCCTCATTTATCAACTGCAGAAAAATTCTTAAGAGACGGTCATCATGCCTGGAATTTGGGATACTTTGTAACAACACCCAAATTCTTATGGCATCTTTTTGAAACTCTTGTTCCTGATTTATATAAAGATTTGGTAAAAATCCATGAGGCGGTTGATGAAAAAGATTATGAAACTATTCTAGAAGATGTTTATCCGACAATTGAGAAAATTTCATTTGACAATGCAATTGCGGAAAGACTTAATACAAAATACGGAAATGTTATCTCTGTTGATATCGGCTGGAGCGATATTGGAGCCTGGGAGGCTTTAAAAGAGGCATTAAGCGAAACTGCTGATGAAAATGTCACCAAGGGAAATGTAATAGTTGAGGATTCAAGAGATACTTTAATGTTTAACTATACAAAACAGCTAACTGTTGGAATTGATCTTTCTGAAATGCTTATAATAAATACTGACGATGTAGTACTTGTTTGTCCTAAAACGTCTGTGCCTAAAATAAAAAAGCTGGTTGAAAGTCTTGCCGGAACTGTCCACGAAGATTTGACATAAAACTTATGCCTTATACTGAAGTTAAAAAAAGCGGGTTTTACGAGTTTTTAAAAAGATTAATGGACATAGTTTTCTCCTCTTCCCTTCTCATTCTTTTTTCTCCTCTAATTTTGATAGTCGCAATGGCTATAAAAATAGATACCAAAGGCCCTGTGGTTGCCGATACTCCGGAAAGAGTAGGAAAGGGAGGAAGGCTCTTTAAGATGTATAAGTTTAGAAGTATGATTCAAAACGCCCATTCGATTTTAAGAAACAATCCAAAATACTCAAAACTTTTCCATGAATACAAAATGGGAAGCTATAAGCTAAAAGATGACCCAAGGATAACAAGGGTTGGCCGGTTTTTACGAAAACATTCAATTGACGAGGTTCCCCAGTTTATAAATATCCTAAAAGGAGAAATGAGCTTGGTAGGTCCAAGAGCGTATTATCCTGACGAACTGGTAGAACAACAAAAAAAGTATCCTAATACCAAAAGCGCTGTAAAGGTTGTGCTTTCAATAAAGCCTGGAGTTACAGGTTATTGGCAAGTTTCAGGAAGGAGTGAAATAAACTTTGACAAAAGAATAAAAATGGATGAGATGTATGTTAGAAAAAGATCAATAATCTATGACCTCTGGATTATTCTAAAAACCCCCTGGGCAATGATTTCAGGCAAAGGCGCTTTATAGACAGAGCAAAAGATTACCATTAGAGTTGACACAAGCAGATATTTCCATATATGATAGTTGGTATGGATAATCTGTCTAAGATTAATTTTGAGACGCCTAAGCAAGTTTTAGGTAATACTCAAGCCCCATCCCCAAAAGCATATTCAAATTCCAGGGCAAACCTAAAAGAAAAGTTTAAAAAACTTATCAAAAACAGAAAATTTCAGGTTTCTTTGGCAATTATATCCTTATTGGTTGTATTTTTTGTTTTAGCAGTTGTTTTTCCCGCATTAAAGACATATCAGTCTGTGAAAGTGACTTATGCCCAGGCCAAAGTCACGGCAGATGCGATAAAAAAGCAAAATGTTGAAAAAGCGTCCGTAGAACTGGCCAAGACAAAAGATGATTTAGAAGAAGTGCAAAAAAACCTTCACTCAATGGCATATTTAAAATTTGTACCAATCGCAAGCTGGTATTATAACGATGCGGATCATTTGGTAAATGCTGGATTTGAAGGATTAGACAGTGCAACCATCTTAATTGATTCTGTAAAACCGTACGCAGATTTACTTGGTCTTAAAGGACAGGGAAGCTTTGTGGGAGGAAGCGCACAGCAAAGAATTGAAACTGCAGTTAAAACAATGAGTAAAATTACACCTAAGATTGATGATATTGCAGACAAGCTTTCTTTGATGAGAAAAGAGATTGATCAGGTAGAGCCCGGGCACTATCCAGCAATAGGACCTGGCAAGAAGATTAGAGACGGGCTTTCTAACCTAAGAACTCTTACAGATCAAAGTGTGACGTTAATTAATAGTTCAAGGCCTTTGATTAAAATTCTTCCAGTACTTCTTGGAGAACCTGATGAAAAAAAGTACTTGATTATTTTTCAAAATGATAAGGAGCTAAGACCAACAGGAGGATTTATCACAGCCTACTCATATTTCAGGCTAGACAGCGGAGTGGTTCATGTTGACGCATCAGACAATATTTATAATCTTGATGACACAATTTACGGTAAATCAACTGCCCCGGAAGTCATACAAAAATATCTTGAAGTAAAAAACTTAAATTTAAGAGATAGCAATCTTTCTCCAGATTTTAAAGTCTCAATGGACGATTTTTTTGCTCTTTATGAAAAGTCTTCCAGATCGCAAGAAGTAGACGGTGTAATTGCTGTTGATACACAAGCATTGGTTGCAGCCATGGACATTTTAGGAGATATAGATTTGGGCGGATCTACATGGAACACCAAAAAGGATCCAAGATGCGATTGTCCCCAGGTAATTTACAATCTTGAAGTCTATGCGGATCAGCCCACAAATAAAATCATTTCCAACAGAAAAGGCATAATTGGTGATTTAATGTACGCCATTATGCAAAAAGCATTCTCCTCCTCGCCCAAGCTTTACTGGGGACCATTATTCCAAGCTATGCTTACCCAAATTGCCGAAAAACACATTCTTTTTAAGATGGATAACCCAAAAGCCCAGGAAGGACTGGAGGGGCTTAATGCAGCAGGAAGAATAATGTCTTTTGACGGAGACTATCTCCATATCAACGAGGCAAACCTGGGCGGGGCAAAGTCCAATATGTTTGTTTCAGAATCTGTCACTTCTGATTACGGCATAGGAGCTGGTGGAGCAATAACAAAGACAATAACAGTAAATTACAAAAATCCTTATCCCCCATCGGATTGTAATTTGGAGAGAGGCAATCTTTGCTTAAATGCGGTTTTAAGAGATTGGTTTAGGGTCTACGTTCCAAAAGGGTCAAAGCTCGTCTCAAGCCAGGGATCAGAAGTTAAAATGAAGACGTATGACGAGCTGGGAAAAACCGTTTTTGAGGGCTTTATTACAGTCAGGCCTCAGGGTGTTGCCAAATTAACCTTAACCTACACCCTCCCCTTTAAATTGGCCGATAATTCAGTGCTTCCCTTAATGGTTCAAAAACAGCCAGGCACAACAGCCAACGGATATGTGATAAATGTTAATGGGAAAAAACTTGAAGAATTTAAACTCTCTAGTGATAAAACCGTCAATCTGTTCTTAAAATAAGATGAGATCTTTTAAGCTTGAAGGAATAGTTATTAAAAGAAAAAATATTGGTGAAGCTGATAGAATAATAACTGTTTTTTCTAAAACTTACGGAAAACTTCAGATAAAAGCAAAGGGTGTAAGGAAAATTTCAAGCCGTAGGTCTGGTCACATTGAGCTTTTAAATCATGGAATATTTAGTCTTCATAAAACAAAAAACATGCCCATTCTAACAGAGGCAGTTTCTATAGAAAACTTTTCTAGTTTAAAAAAAGACTTAAAAAGAGTGGGAAGCGCATTTCATATCTGCGAACTGGTTGACGGGCTTTGTGCGGAAAACCAGGCAAGTTATGGAGTATTTGAGCTTTTAAATACTACCTTAAAGAAACTTTCAAGCGCGGACAAACTCTCTAATGTTATTTATGAGTTTGAAGTTGAGATATTAAAACTGCTTGGATTTTATAGACACGTGGGAAATGTTAAAATAAACACAAAAGTATTAATTGAAGAAATACTGGAGAGAAAACTAAAAACAAGACCAATCCTCTATCAGTTTTCTTCATAGTTTTAAGTTGATTTTAAATTTGATATCATATCGTTAGTGGAAAACTTAATGGATAAAATCGTAGCACTTTGTAAAAGACGAGGCTTTATTTTCCCAGGCTCTGAAATTTATGGAGGACTTGCTGGCACTTGGGATTACGGTCCTTTGGGAGTTTTGCTTAAAAAAAACATTAAAGATCAGTGGTGGAAGTCAATGGTTGAGTTTAGAGACAACATAGTGGGTATTGACGCCTCAATTATGATGAATCCAACTGTTTGGCAAAAATCAGGCCACGTTGAGGCTTTTACCGATCCATTGGTTGAGTGCAAAATCTGTCATCAAAGATTTAGAGCAGACAAACAAGATGAGACAAAAACCCACGAAAAGACCCATAAGGAAAAAACTGAGTGGACTGAACCAAAAAAATTTAACCTTTTGGTCAAAGCCTACCTTGGAATAGTTGAAGGCAAACAGTCTGAAATTTATTTAAGAGGGGAAATCACCCAGGGTGTTTTTGTAAATTTTGAAAATGTCGTTTCCTCAACCAGGGTTAAAATTCCTTTTGGAATTGCCCAGATTGGTAAAGCTTTTAGAAATGAAATAACTCCTGGCAATTTTACATACAGAAGCAGGGAATTTGAACAAATGGAGCTTGAGTTTTTTATTAAACCTAAAGACTCTGAGGGAGATAAATGGTTTGAATACTGGAAAAAGCAAAGAATGGATTGGTACATTTCTTTGGGGATGGACAAAAAAAAATTAAGATTTAGAAAACACGAAGATAGTGAAAGGGCGCACTATGCAAAATATGCCCAGGATATTGAGTATGAAGCTCCGTTTGGCTGGTCAGAATTTGAGGGAATACACCATAGAGGAGACTGGGACCTATCAAGACACGGCCTTGTCTTTATAGATGAAGACGGGGAGAAATATACCCCATGGGTAATTGAGGCATCAGGTGGCGTAGACAGATCAGCGCTATTTTTCCTTCTTGATTCATATGTGCAAGAAAAAGATAGGATAATTTTAAAACTCCACCCAAAACTTGCTCCATACAAGGCAGCTGTTTTTCCACTTCTTGCTAATAAAAAAGAATTGGTAAAAAAGGCAAAAGGAATTTATGACAGTCTAAAGCCTCATGTTATGACAGCCTGGGATCACAGGGGAAATATCGGAAAAAGATATTATGCCCAAGATGAAGCAGGAACCCCATACTGCGTTACAGTTGACTTCCAAACTTTGGAAGACCAAACAGTAACTGTAAGGGACAGGGATAGCGCAAAACAAGAAAGGGTAAAAATAGAAGAGCTAAAAAGCCATATCCTTGCAAGAATCAGTTAAGTAACCTGCCTATAGAGGCTTGAAAAACTTTTTCTATTAATCCTTCCACTCCCAATACTGCTTTTTCAATATCTTGTTTATCTGGATTTAAAACTTTATGGACAAACCTTGTTCCAAAATCCCTTAACATGCTTCTGTCTTGCAAAAGCCTTGTTTCAAAATTACCAAGACCCGCTTCTCTATGGGCAAAGCGATATCTTTGGGTTTCTTCGGACCCGGGGTCAATAAAGATAATTACTGTTTTTGAAATTATTTGCGCTGCTCTGTCTTTGTCATATGCTTCACGCACGTGATCTTCAAATCTTGCGGCTCCTGAGATTTCCATGGTAGACATTAATGCTTCGCCTTTTAACATTCTTTCAAGTTCTTGTTTGGTTGTTCCATAGAGGTTTCCTCCGTATTCGGCATATTCCAAAAATTCTCCCCCTTCAACTCTTGCAAGAAAATGTTGTGGGTCGATAAAATAATAGTCAACCCCATCAGTTTCGCTTGGTCTTTTTGGCCTTGAGGTAGTTGTCACCAAGCTTTTTAATCTTTTGTACTTCTTAACCATTCTTTCCCTTATCTCAGTTTTTCCCGCAGCAGTAGGTCCTGTTAGGATAACAAGAAGACTTGGGCTTACTGGTAGATTTTCCACCAAACGGTCACCTTCTGTCATAGTTGGGATTTAAAAATTATACCAAACTATTATCGATATTGACAGACAAAAAAGTTTTGTTTATGCTTGATTGTAGTTAATGAATTCGGATTTATTAAAAAACAGGAAATTTCAGATTGCAGGTATAGCAGCCGTAGCGTTAGTAGTTCTTCTTTCCGCCTTTGTCTTTTTCAGAAACGCAAATCAGGTAGGTCAAAACGTAAACACCAATATCCTTCCGACTGAAATACCCATCCCGACCATACTTCCCGAGGAATTAGGTTTAACGCTTGAGGCAGGTCCTAAAGGCCAGACAGTGATAGTCAGCGTTGCAAACACTCAAGGCATCTCGGTAATTGAATATGAGCTTTCGTATTTGTCCGGAGACCTTCCAAGAGGAGCAATAGGACAGATTGATGTTACTAAGTCTCCTGCTACCAAAGAGGTCACTTTAGGCACATGTTCTGACGTCTGCCACTATGACGAAGACGTTTCAGATATAAAAGTAATTCTCAAAGTTACCAAAGATGACGGCAGCGTATTCCAGTCCACAGCCACGCTAGACAGCGTTTAGTCCTTTTTCACAACAATTTTCACTACTTTCTCTACATATAGTGATTTTTTAAGCTTCTAAGCACTAAAATACCCTATTTGCCTATTGACACTCATCTAAACTTAAGCCAAAATGATATAAAAGTGGGAAAATAGGGGAAAAGGTGGGATAAAGAAAGGCAGGAGAAAGTGTTAATAGGTCAGTATGAAGGTAAAATTGACAACAAAGACAGATGCGCATTCCCAAAGAAATTTAGACAAATCTTGGGGGATAAGTTAATTGTCACTTTAGGATATGAAAACTCACTCATTGTTGTATCAGAGGAAAATTGGAAAGCGCTCCTTGAAGGGACAGAGGGAAGACCGTTTATTCAGTCCGAGACCAGGGAAACTCAAAGGTTCCTACTTGGCAGTGCTTCCAGCATCGAACTGGACTCTAAAGGAAGGTTTATACTTCCAAACTATCTTAGAAACTATGGAAAAATTGGCGACGAAATCGTATTCATAGGTTTGTCGCGTTATTGTGAGATTTGGGATAAAAAACGCTGGGAGGAGTATAGAAAACATTTAGAAAAAAACATAGATACGATTAGTCAAAAATTGGTTAAGGGTAGGGAAAAAGATGAATAAATTTCATAAACCTGTCCTTTTAAGTAAAACAATAGATCTTTTACAAATAAAACCAGGCAAAAAATACATAGACGCAACATTGGGTGGAGGAGGACACGCTGAGAGGGTTTTAAACTTAGGGGGAAAGGTTTTGGGAATAGACGTTGACCAAGAGGCTATTGACTACGTATCCCAAAACATTAACAACAAAAACCTGGTTTTAGTTAAGGGGAATTTTTCCCAAATAGGAGAAATTGCACGTTTAAATGGGTTTGAAAAGGTTTTTGGAATTCTATTTGACTTGGGAGTTTCTTCCCATCAGATAGATAGTACTAAAAGAGGTTTTAGTTTTTTAAAAAATGGGCCGCTGGATATGCGAATGGATAAAGATTCCATATTAACGGCAGAATATCTAGTCAATGTACTAGGGAAAGGAGAGTTATATGAGCTATTTAATAGATTGGGTCAGGAAAGTCATGCAAGTGCCATTTCTCGCGCTATTACTGGCGCGCGTAGAGTAAAGGCGATACAAACTACCAATGAGCTTTTGGACGTTATTGCCAAAGCTTATGGGTATACGGAAAGTCTTTCCGATTTTGACAAAAATAAAATCGGACAAAAAGTTTTCCAAGCCTTGCGAATTGCGGTAAATAATGAGCTTGAAAATATAGAAATTGCGCTGCCGCAAGCAGTAACTCTTTTAGAAAGTACAGGAAGGATAGCAGTAATAAGTTTCCATTCCTTAGAAGATAGAATTGTAAAAAAAACTTTTAAAGAATTTCAAGACAAAGATCTGGGAAGAATAATTACACAAAAGCCAGTTGTACCGGATGAAAAAGAGATAAGAAAAAACAGTAGAAGCAAAAGCAGTAAGCTGAGAATTTTTGAGAAAAATTAAATATGAAAAATATGAAAAAAAGTGTTTTACTAATCTTTGTTTTAATTTTAGCAGTAATAGCCCTTTCAATCCTGAGGACTTATATTTCCAATAATGTTGCAACCTCCGGAGTTACTCTTTCTATTTTAGAAGATAAAATTTCAGTGCTTAAAACAGAAAATACAATACTTTCCCAAAAACTTTATGAAAGCTCTTCTTTAGCAAATGTTTCATCCAAAGCCTCTTCGTTAGGATTTGTAGATAGCAAAACCAGTTTTGTGATAAACTCCGGTTTACCAGTCGCAAAAAGATGAATTGGAGATATAAATTCTGCCTTACGGTTATTGTTTTCGCTTTTATACTCGTAGTCCTAAAGCTTTTTTACTGGCAGGTTGTAAAAGCAGGGGAGTTATCAAGTCTTGGCGATCTGCAATACGGAACAAATATAAAAATACTTCCCAAAAGAGGAGAAATTAAAACGTCTGACGGTTTTCCGATTGCCACAAATAAAGTTTCTTATCTGGTTTTTGCAAATCCAAAAGAAATTAAAAATAAGGAAGCTACAGCCCAGGTTTTAGCTTCAATTTTAAGTGCTGATATCGCTTCTGTGAGCTCAAGCTTATCCCTGGATCGAATGTGGGTACCAATTAAATCCAAGGTTGATATAGAGACAAAACAAAAACTCGAAAAGCTTGGTCTAAACGGAGTAGGTTTTACAGAGCAGTACACGCGTTTTTATCCCGAAGGCTCAATGGCTGCAACCTTGCTTGGATTTGTGGGAAAAGACTCTGACGGAAATGACAAGGGTTATTTTGGTCTTGAAGGATTTTACGACAGGCTTTTAAAAGGAGAGGGGGGAACGGCCAAGACTGTTACGGACGCACTTGGAAGGCCAATACTTGCCAAATTAGATCAATCCAGTGGAAAAATTGACGGAAGAAGCATAATCCTTTCAATTGACCGCTCAATCCAGTTTTTGGTTGAAAAAAAATTAAAGCAGGGTATTGAAAAATACGGGGCCAGTTCCGGAATGATTGGTATTATGGATCCAAAAACAGGCCAAATGTTGGCATTAGCCTCATTTCCCTCTTTTGACCCCTCGTACTATTTTGAATACCCGCTTGAAACTTATAAAAACCCCTTTATTTCAGATCTGTATGAGCCGGGATCAACCTTTAAACCGCTTGTAATGTCATCTGCTTTGGATGCAAAAGTTGTTTTACCAACGACAAAATGCAATATTTGCTCTGGTCCTATCTCAATCGGAGGCTACGATATCCACACATGGAACGATAAATACAGAAAAAACATCAACATGATTGAGACAATTCAGCACTCAGACAACACCGCAATGGTTTTTGTTGCCCAAAAACTGGGACTTGATAGGATGTTAAGCTACCTTGGCAAATTTGGTATAGGTGATACAACAGGAATTGACCTGCAGGGAGAAGTTTATGCACCTTTTAAGGACAAAAGTAAATGGTATGAAGTGGACCTTGCCACAATAGGCTTTGGCCAGGGAATATCCATAACGCCCATAGAGCTTTTAACCGCAATTGGTGCCATAGCCAATGAAGGAAAAAAAATGGAGCCTCATGTCGTGGTTGCTGTAGAGAACAACGAGGGTGAATTTGTTAAGATAGAGCCAAAGGTGGTAGACACTCCGATAAGCGCCCAAACAGCCAAAATAATGGCAGAAATCATGGTTAACGCAGTCAATAAAGGAGAGGCTTCCTGGGCTCGTGTAGTAGGCTACAGAATAGCCGGAAAGACCGGAACAGCATCCATTCCTATTGCTGGGCATTATGATCCTAACCAAACCATAGCGTCTTTTGTCGGATTTGCGCCTTCAAATGAAGCTAAATTTGTCATGGTGGTTATAATCAACAGGCCAACGACCTCTATTTACGGTGCTGAAACTGCTGCCCCCATATTTTTTGATATTAGTAAATCCTTGCTTAACTATTACGGTATTCCACCAAGTGGTCAATAGAGATATAATACAGGTAAAAATGAGAACAATTGCTATTAAAATAATTCTTCTTTATTTAAGAATTTTGGCCCTAATACAGCTTAGGAAAATCAAGCCTTTTGTAATAGGAGTGGGAGGAGCAAGCGGTAAAACTTCACTGTCTAACTTTATTTACCTTATTTTAAAAAGCGAATTTAGAGTAAAACAGGGGAAAGGCAAAAACAGCGAGACTGGAATACCTCTGGATATTTTAAATTTGCAGATTAAAACAAATACTTTCTCTGACTGGATAAGGATTTTATTTCTTGCCCTGCTACGTGTTCTTTTTGACTTCAAAAAATTTGATATCTATATCGCTGAAATGGGAATAGATAGTCCTTTGGAACCTAAAAACATGAGCTATTTGTTAAAAATCATAAAGCCAAATACTGCAGTTTTAACCAATATTTCCTATGAGCACAGCCAGCAGTTTGACCCTTTGGTTGAGGCAAAATCGGTAAGTGACAGAAGCAAGGATTTGTTAGAATTAACAAAAGCCCAGGAAGGGCTTTTGTTAACTACCCTTCCAGCGACCGGTTTTGCAGTCTTAAATATCGACGATGAGAATATAAAAAGCCTAAAGGGAAAAATAAACGCAAAAAGTTTTACAGTCTCTGCTAAAGATAAAAACGCCTCATTTTTTATTGAAAAAATACAAAATTTTGTAGACAAATTTTTGGTTGTATTTATATATAATGATAAAAAATATAAGATTGAAATAAAAAATCCCCTGCCAAAACACTTTGCGTACTCTTTTGTAATGGCAATTGCCGTTTGTTTAACCAAAGGTATTGATATACATAAAGCAATTGAAAGCCTTGAGGGTAATTTTTCACTTCCGCCTGGAAGAATGACTGTTTTTAAAGGCATAAAAGATACTGTTTTAATTGATTCTTCATATAACAACGCAACACTTACTCCGATTTTAGATTTACTTGATTTTGTTTTAGAAATAGGGAAGCAAAGAAAACGGGTTGGAATAATAGGCGATATGCGAGAGCTTGGAACAATGAGCAAAGCTCTTCACGAAGAAGTTGCTCAAAAAATATTAAAGACGCTTGATTTTGCAATCCTTATCGGTCCCCTATCTCAAAAATATATTGAGCCTATCTTGAGAAAAAACAAATTTGAGTGCCTTTCCTTTTTAACTTTTACCCAAGGAAAAGAGGCAATCTTAGAAAATATTAAGCCAAAAGACATTGTGCTTATAAAAGGATCACAAAACACCTTATTTTTGGAAAGAGCGGTTGAAATGCTTTTAAAAGACAAAAAAGATAGCCAAAGACTTTGCAGAAGAGGAGAGTTTTGGAACAAAATCAGAGAAAAAACATTATAATTAAAGCTAATTAAAACTCAACCATGTGCCCTACTTTTAATTTTAATTTTTTTACCACTCCCCTTGGCAATTCCAAGACTAAAGAGTATCTTAGATTCCAAAAATACACCCTGTTTGGTAAGAGTCCTTCTTTAATTCTTACAATTCTTTTGTTTTTGTCTAAAATCAGAATATCCAAGGGGGTTTTTACAAAAAACGTGTGTATGCCTAGCCTTGTTTTTAAAAACAAAACACTTTCCTTATATTTTACTGCCCCCAAAAGTTTGTCTTTTGTGCTTTCTAAATGCAAAACCTTTAAATTTAACTTTGTGTCGGAAGTGGAGTTTTTAATCATAGACAAATTATATCTTAACTTTCTAGAATTTAAAAAGGAGTATAATACCTAACATGTGGCAGAAAATTAAAAATATCTACCATTTTTTTGTTGCCGTTTTTTGCAACCTTTTGTTTTTGTTTCCCGCAAAATCATTAAAAGTAATCGGAGTAACAGGTACTGATGGCAAAACTACAACTGTCAACCTGATCTACCACATTCTTAAACAAAACGGCAGAAGTGTAGCCATGATTTCAAGCCTTGGAGCGGCAATTGGAGAGGCTATCTATCCAATCGGTTTCCACGTTACGACCCCTGAGTCTTTTTTACTCCAGAGGCTTTTGTTTAAGGCAAAAAGACAAGACGTTGAATATTTTATTCTGGAAGTTACTTCGCATTCGCTTGATCAAAATAGGGTTTGGGGAGTGCCTTTTGAGATGGGAGTTTTGACTAATTTAACGAGCGAGCATTTGGATTACCACAAAACATATGATAATTATGTAAAAACAAAGGAAAAACTTTTAAAAATGGCAAAAGTTGCAGTGGTTAACAAAGACGATTCTTCCTATCAGCTTTTATCAGAAGCTAAAAACAGCAAAGACGCAACCAATTGGATTACTTACGGATTTTTTGAAGGGTCTGAAGTAAATCCAAAGAATTTTAATATTAAACAAATAGATATTTTTGGAGAGTTTAATAAATATAACGTGCTTGCTGCTGTTGCCGTTTGCAGAAGGCTAGGGCTTTCCGATGAACAGATTAAAAAAGCGCTTGACACTTTCAATTTGCCCAAAGGAAGGCTTGATTTTGTGTATAAAGGGGGGTTTGCAGTTATGATAGACTTTGCCCACACTCCAAACGCTTTTGAGCAGCTTCTAAAAAGCTTAAGGCCTGTTATTAAAGGAAAAATTATTCATGTATTTGGGTCGGCTGGTGAAAGGGACCTGCAAAAAAGGCCTTTTATGGGGGATATCTCCGCAAGTTTTGTGGATACGGTCATTCTAACAGCCGAAGACCCAAGATCCGAGGATGTAAATGACATTATTGGGCAAATAGAGGCCGGAGTAGATAATCCAAAAGCAAAGATTTTGAAGATTGTAGACAGAAAACAAGCAATATCTGCTGCTATCCAAATGGCAAAGAAAAACGATTTGGTTTTGATTACTGGAAAAGCTGCGGAAAACTCAATGAATTTGGGAAAAGGAGAAGAACCTTGGGATGAATACAAAATTACTGAAAATATCCTTTCTGATTTAAACTTAAAAGTTAGGAAATGAAAAAAATAAAAACAATACATTTTGTCGGCATAAAAGGGGTTGGAATGACTCCCTTGGCAATTATTGCAAAACAAGCTGGGTTTAGCATTTCCGGTTGTGATATTGACGAGGAATTCATAACAGACGAGGCGTTAAAAAAAGAAAACATAAAACCGCTGGTTGGTTTTTCAGTTTCGCATATTGAAAATGCTGATTTAGTTATCACAACAGGAGCGCATGGCGGCTTTGACCACATTGAGGTAGTTGAGGCAAAAAAAAGGGGAATTAAAGTCTGGACTCAGGGACAAGCTGTTGGCGAATTTATGAAAGGAGAGATTTTTGAAAAGACTTTTGAGGGGATTTCTGTTTCAGGAACGCATGGAAAAACAACCACAACGGCAATGATTGCGACAATTTTGAGAGAAAATAACCTTGACCCAACTTTTGTGGTAGGAACAGGAAATGTTCCCTATCTTAACTCTTGCGGGCATTTTGGCAAAGGCAAATATTTTGTGGCAGAGGCTGATGAATACGCAACAGAGCCAAAATATGATAAAACTCCAAAGCTTTTATGGCAAAAACCACAAATTGCGGTTATAACCAGCATTGAACTTGATCATCCTGATCTTTACGAATCCATAGACCATTTAAGAGAGGCTTTTTACTCTTTTTCTAATAATATTTCACTAAATGGTTCTTTAATTGCCTGCGTTGATGACAGTCAGACAGAAACTTTGACTAAGAAAGTTTTGGGAAGGGTTATAACCTATGGGTTTTCCAAAAACGCCAACTTTTATATTGACAAGATATCGATTGAAAAGGAAAAAATGTTTTTCTGGATTCAAAACAACAATACAAATCTTGGTGAATTTATGTTAAATGTAACAGGCGAACATAATGCCTTAAATGCGCTTGCCGCAATTATAGTCTGTTTGGAAATTGGTCTTTCTTTGGAAAACATTAAAAAAGGATTAGTCAAGTTTACGGGTTCAAGAAGAAGATTTGAATTTATAAAAGATCTTCAAAGCGGAGCTGTTTTGTACGATGACTACGCGCATCATCCAACTGAGATACGAAAGACTCTTATTGCTTTTAAAAAGACATTTCCCAATAAAAAAATATTGTGCATATTTCAACCTCATACTTATTCCAGAACAAAAAAACTGTTCGAGCAATTTAAATACTCTTTTTCTGATGCAAATGAGCTCATTCTAGTTGACATCTATTCTTCCGCAAGGGAGCAAATAGATAACAGTGTTTCTTCTAAGATATTACAAAATGAAATCTCTAAAATTGGAAGTAATGTTTTGCACTTTTCAAACTTGACCGATGTGATAAAATATGTCGACCAAAAAGCCTATGGAAACGGCTGGATAATCCTTACCATGGGAGCTGGAAATATTTATAAGATTGGAAATAGTTTAAATTAACTATGCAAAGATTTGAAATAATTGGGGGAAAAAAGTTAAAAGGCAAGATAAAAGTATTTGGCTCTAAAAATGTGGTTCTCAAAGTGCTGGTTGCCTCGTGTTTGACTGACCAAGAAATTTATATAGATAACGTTCCTCTAATTTCTGATGTGTTTGCCATGACAGAGATAATTGAGCATTTGGGAGGGAAAATTGAGTTCAAAGACCATAAATTTACCATAAAAGTTGAGGATTTTGCAAGCAATAAAATTGCGTTGGAAAAGGCAGCCGAAGTGAGAACGTCGTTTATGTTTCTTGCTCCCCTTCTAGCCAGAAAAAAAGAAGCAATCATTCCAAATCCGGGCGGGTGCAGAATCGGAGCAAGGCCGATTGACAGGGTTATCGGGGGCTTAAGAAAAATGGGGGTAAAAGTAAAATACAACAGCAAGGATGGGTTTTTCCACGCAATAGCTCCAGATGGACTTAGAGGTACGTATTATAAATTTGAAAAAAGCACGCATACCGGTACTGAAACCATGCTTATCGCGGCAGTTCTTGCCAGAGGAAAAACAGTTTTGGAAAATGCCGCACAAGAGCCAGAAATAGACGAGTTAATAGCATTCCTTAGAAGAATGGGTGCAAAGATCGTCAGAGAAAAACCAAGAAGAATTGTAGTTGAAGGAGTAGAAAAACTGCATGGGGCAAGTTTTATTATAGCCCCGGATAGAAATGAGATCGTTACTTTTGCAGTTTCAGCAATAATTACACAAGGAGACATCTTGATTTCCGACATTACAAAAAGGGGCTTGGAAGAATTCTTGCAAATGCTTAAAAAAATCGGAGCGGGCTTTGAGGTTGGAAAGAACGGAATTAGATTTTACTACAAAGGGCCTCTTAAGGCGTCTAATATTACAACCACTTTTTATCCTGGGTTTATGACAGACTGGCAGGGGCCATGGGCGGTTTTGATGACACAGGCAAACGGAGTCTCAACCATACATGAAACAGTTTACGAAAACAGGTTTAACTATGTTTCAGAACTTAGAAAAATGGGAGCAGACATTGAGCTTTATAATCCAAAAATTAAAAATCCTGCAAAATTTTACAACTTCAATATTAAAGATGACAAAAAAACAAATTTCCACGCTGCCAAAATTACAGGGCCGGTAAAACTGCATAATGGTATCTTAAATATGACAGATATCAGGGCTGGAGCAACGCTTGTTTTGGGAGCTTTGGTTACAAGCGGAGAAAGTGTTTTATTTGGTCTGGAATATCTTGATCGAGGATACGAACATTTTGAGCAAAGATTAAAAAATTTGGGTGCTAAAATAAAAAGAATTAACGATATTTAATGAAGCAAAATTTAGGTGCCATAATTCTTGCTGCGGGTAAAGGTAAAAGGATGAACTCAACGTATGTTAATAAAGTGGCAATGTCTCTTGCGGATAAGCCTATGATTGTCCACGCAATTGAACTTTTGGAGAATCTGCAAATAAAAAATATTGTTGTGGTTGTGGGTTTTGCCAAAGTTTCTGTTATGAATATTTTGGGACAAAAAGTATTATTTGCCGAGCAGAGAAAGAGACTTGGAACAGCGCATGCGGTGCTTGTAGGTCTTCGTCAAATGCCAAAAGAAGCTTACAATATAATTGTTTTAAACGGAGACGATAGCGCTTTCTATAGAAAAGAATTAATAAAAAAACTTATTGCAAAACATCTTTCTTCAAAGGCAAGTCTTACTTTTTTAACAATTGAAAAAGATAATCCTTTTGGGCTTGGAAGGATTGTTAGAGACAAAAGGAAAAGACTAACAGCAATTATTGAGGAGAAAGACGCAAGTAAAGAGGAGAAAAAAATAAAAGAGATAAACCCCGGCTGTTATATTTTTAACAAAGAATTTTTAAGAAAATATCTTCCCAAGATAAAAAGAAGCAATGTAACAGGGGAATATTATCTGACCAGAATAATAGACATCGGTATAAAACATTCAGAACGCATTGAAACTCTTGCTGCAGGTCAAATTCCTTGGAGGGGTATTAACACAAAACAGGAATTAGAAGAGGCGGAAAGACTGCTTCGTAATGCAAGATAAATTGTAAATCCACAAATTAATTAAGGTTACTAATGACTTTTTTATTGAATATAAAACACATAGGGACTATAATATCAAAATATGACACAACTTTTGGGTTTAACTCTTCTGTCTTTGGTTCTAACATTTATTTTAATCATTCCTTTTATAGATTTTTTATACAAATTAAAGCTTAGGCGCAAGCCCCAGGTTACTTTGGATATCTTTAATAAGCCTACTCCACTTTTTGATAAATTTAATGCTTGGAAGGTCGGAACGCCTTTTGGGGGAGGAGTATTAATTATAGCAATAGTAACTATAGTGTTCTTATGGTCAATTGGCATATTTAATATTCAAATAAATCCTTGGGAACTTTTTACAATTCTTTTTACGTTTATAAGCTTTGGTATTTTAGGTTTAATTGACGATGCCAAAAAATTAGTTACAAAGCCTGAGAAATATTTTTTACTCGGTCTTCGTTTTAGATACAAGTTTATAATCCAGTGGGTTTTGGCTTTAATTCCAGCAACAATTCTTTATTTCAATCTTGGCTATAGCTTTCTTTTTATAAAAGGAATAGGTCTTGCGGATATTGGATTTTTATATATTCCCTTTGCCGCTTTTGTAATTGTTTCTTTTGCTAACGCTTTTAATATTGCAGACGGTCTTGACGGTCTATCTCCTGGGCTTTTACTTATCGCCTTGGTTTCATTTTTGGCAATTTCATTTTCCAATCTTGACCAGGGCTTGGGAGTTTTTATTGCCATTCTTATGGGATCCACTGCCGCATTTTTGTATTTTAATATTTATAAAGCAAGAATTTGGTTGGGAGATGTTGGATCACTTTCGCTGGGGGCTTGTCTTGCAATAATAGGTTTACTTACAGGTAAAACTTTGGCAATTGCCGTAATAGGAGGGGTGTTTGTTTTGGAAGTAGGTTCTTCTTTGATACAGTTATTTGGCAAAAAGTTTTTAAACAAAAAAATTTTTCCTGTTGCCCCGATCCATCTTTATTTTTTCCAAAGAGGATGGAGTGAGCCAAAGATTGTCATGAGGGGATGGCTACTTGGAGTATTTTTTGCAATACTTGGTTTATACCTCGCATTCTTTAATAAATGAAAAGGATAGATTTAATTCTTCTAGGGTCTGTTTTGTTTCTGACAATTTTTGGTCTTTTTATGATTTATGACGCTTCTTCCTTTGTTGCTTTTAGGGATTTTTCCGACAAATATGCTTATGTCAAAGACCAGATAGTTTGGATAGTTTTGGGGATTTTTGCACTAATTTTTTTCACTAACTTTAATTATCATAAGTTTTACAATTTAGCACTTCCCCTTTTACTTATATCAATAGGGCTTTTGGTTATGGTTTTTATTCCGGGTCTTGGGCTAAAGCTTTTGGGAGCAAGAAGGTGGATAGACTTTGGTTTTTTTACCCTCCAGCCATCAGAAGTTGTCAAGCTTACTCTTTCAATTTATCTTTCAGCCTGGCTTTGTGCAAAAGAAAAAAGAAGAATGGGAGCGTTTTTGCTTTTGCTTTTTATGATACTTGGTCTTATTCTCTTAGAGCCAGATATGGGAACAGCTGTGACAATACTGGCTCTTTCTGTTAGTGTCTATTTTTTATCAGGGGCAAATGTAGTCCATTTGCTTATTGTTGGTCCAATTGTAGCTTTAGCAGGTATTGTTTTGGCAGTTTTAGAGCCGTATAGAGCGGCAAGGCTTGCAACTTTTTTCAATTTCAATCAGGACGTAAGCAATTCTTCATACCACGTCAGGCAAATTTTGATAGCATTGGGTAGCGGAGGTCTTATGGGAGTTGGTCTTGGAAACTCATTGCAAAAATATGCATATCTTCCTGAAAACGCAACGGATTCAATCTTTGCAATCATTGCCGAAGAGCTTGGTTTTATAGGGGCGGTTTCGATAATTGGCGTGTTTTTGTTAATAATCTTTAGAGGATTTGCGATATCGAAAAATGCCAAAGATATGTTTGGGAAACTTTTGGCGGCAGGGATTACGACCTTTTTGGCAGCTCAGGTTTTTATAAATCTTGCGGCCCAGACTGCGCTTTTGCCGCTAACCGGAATTCCCCTTCCTTTTATCTCCCATGGAGGGACGGCATTGGTAATAAATTTGACATCAATTGGAATACTTTTAAATATTAAAAAACAGGCAGTAGCATAAATTTATAATGAAAATTTTAATTATCGGAGGACATTTGTCGCCTGCACTTTCAGTTATTGAAAATCTTAAAGAGATTGAAGTTTTTTATGTTGGAAGAAAATACTCAATGGAAGGAGACAGCGCTTTATCTTTGGAATACCGGACGATGAATAAATTAAATATTCCCTTTTTTGAATTAACAACAGGAAGATTACAAAGAGCTTTTACCAAACACACCCTTGCTTCAATAGCCAAAATTCCAATTGGCTTGTTGCAAGCTTTTGTGATTTTAAAAAAGACAAAACCCGATGTGGTTTTGGGATTTGGAGGATATGTTTGTGTTCCTATAATACTTGCAGCCTATATGTTAAAAATCCCTTCTGTTTTACACGAGCAGACTTTGGAAGCAGGTCTAGCCAATAAAATATTAGCTTTATTTGTAAAAAAAATTTGTATTTCTTTTCCTTCGTCTCAAAACTTTTTTCCAAAGAATAAAACTGTTTTAACAGGTCTTCCTCTTAAAAGAGAGGTTTTAGATGTAAAAACAAAAGAAAGAGAGGAAAACAAGGTTCCGATTTTATATATTACAGGAGGAAGCCAGGGTTCCCATGCAATTAATAGTCTTGTAATGGAATCATTGGGAAAGCTTTTGGAGACGTTTCGCATAGTTCATCAAACAGGTGATTTCCAAGAATTTAACGATTTTGAAAAACTGGTAAGCCTTAAAAAAATTCTTCCCAAAGGTTTAGGTATACGATATTTGGTTAAAAAATTTCTTGATCCAAAGGAAGCGGCAGAAATTATGCAAAGTGCTGACATAGTCGTTTCAAGGTCTGGTATAAATTCGGTTTGCGAACTTATCTTTTTGGAAAAACCGTCACTTTTGATTCCTCTTTCTTTTTCCCAAAGAAACGAACAATTAAAAAACGCCAAATATATAGAAAGCCTAGGGCTTGCAAGAGTATATGAACAAAACAGTTTGACTTCCCAAACTTTTGTTTCGGCGCTAAAAGACATGTTAAAAAACATTAAACAATTAAGACTTACTGGACAAAATCCTCTTGAGACAAAAGCCAGCCTAAAAATAATAGAGGTGTTAAAAGATGTTGTTTCACAAAAGAAGAGTTAACAAATATAGTCCAAAACAAAGTCTAAAGACATTACTTATAATAATACTTTTCGTTGGGTTTATCTCCACTCTTTTTAGCTTTTTCTACATTAACTTTTATATCAACACCTATGGTTTTATAAGCCCCTTATCAGACAATAGAGAGTCGCTTTTGGTAAAGGTTGAGGAAGAATTAGAAAGATTTAATATTCCCTTTGGCAAAGTTACAGCAAATAGCGATGGATCTTTATCAGTAAAATTAAGAGACGAAAGCGAGATAATTTTTTCCTCAAAAAAGAATGTTTTAAGCCAAATAACCTCTTTACAACTTATGCTTTCAAGACTTACAATAGAAGGTAAGAAGCTTAAATCTTTAGATTTTAGGTTCGATAATCCTGTCGTTTCTTTTAAGTAATTATGAGTGAAGGAAAAATTGTTGTAGGCGTAGACATCGGTACCTCAAAAATAGTCTCTATCATTGCAAAAGTAGATGACTTTGTTAATGTTTTAGGTGTTTCAGAAGTTGCCTCTAACGGAATAAGAAAAGGACAGATTGTTGACATTGAAGAAGCGGTTGTTTCAATAAACAGTTCTTTGGAAGCAGCTGAGCGAATGGCAGGATACAGCGCATCTCATGTTATTGCCTCAATCGGGGGAAGCCATATAGAATCCCTTAATTCAAGGGGGGTTGTAGCTGTTGCAAGGCCGGAGGGAGAAATAACAGAAAGCGATTTAACAAGAGTAATAGAAGCAGCAAGGGCAGTATCACTTCCTTCAAGCAGAGAAATCATCCATGTATTGCCAAGAAGTTATATTGTTGACGGGCAGGAGGGAATAAAAGATCCAATTGGTATGACCGGAATAAGGCTTGAGGTGGACACTCATATAATAAGCGCAAATAGTACCTCTATTAGAAACATGGAAAAAGCATTTTCTCAGGTAGGAGTTGATTTAGACGCTGTTGTTTTTAGCGGTTATGCAAGTTCAATGGCAGTACTTTCCGACACGGAAAAAGAACTGGGAGTTGTTCTCGTTGACATTGGTGCCGGAACAACAGACATTTCAATTTATGTAGAAGGGTCAGTTGCCTACTCTTCTGTTATTCCAATTGGAGCAAGGCATATAACAAACGATTTAGCAATAGGACTTCGAATTTCTTTGGAGTCAGCAGAAAAAATCAAGCTCTTTTTATCCAATCCCCCCAAGAAAAAAGTAGGGGAAGATGGGATAGAAGATAAGGTTGCCGAAAGATTCTCTGATGAGGTAGACCTTTCGTCTTTGGCTTTGGCAGAAGAGTTAAAGAAAGTTTCCAAAAAAACCCTGGTAGATGGGATAATAAGGCCAAGACTTAACGAGCTTTTTACAATGATCCAGATTGAAATTAAAAAGTCAGGGTTTGCTGGTCAAACGCCGTCAGGGCTTGTTATAACAGGGGGAGGGGCAAAAACAATTGGCATTACAGAGTCTGCTAAAAGAATGCTTGCCATGCCTGTTAGGATTGCTATTGCGGCAAACATTAAAGGAATAATTGATGAGATACAACATCCATCCTTTTCAGCAGTAATAGGACTTGCAATGTATGGGGTACATGTGGAATCCTCATCTTCTGCTTTTGGCTTTGGTATCCCTAAACTTGCAAATTTCAAATTTGACAGTAAAACCATAACAAAAATTATTTCATTTTTCAAATCATTCCTGCCCTAAATAAACTTGCAAAACAAATTTTTATTTGCTAGTATGCCCGTATAATTTAATATGCTAATAAAACCACAAACAACCAATTTTGCAAAAATTAGAGTAATGGGAATTGGCGGCGGCGGATCAAATGCCTTAAATACAATGATTGCGCAAAACAGTATTGCGGGAGTTGATTTTATTTCTGTTAACACTGATGCACAGAGTCTTCTACTTAACCAGGCTGCAACAAAACTTCAAATTGGCGAGAACTTAACAAAGGGATTGGGAAGTGGGGGAAACCCAGATATTGGCAAAGAAGCAGCTGAGGAGTCTTTTGAAAAAATAAAAGAAATGATTGATGGAACTGACATGTTGTTTTTGGCTGCGGGAATGGGTGGAGGAACAGGATCAGGAGCAACCCCGATTATTGCAAAAGCCGCCAAAGAGCTTGGTATTTTAACAGTGGCCGTAGTTACAAAACCGTTTGCTTTTGAAGGAACAAGAAGAATGGTTACAGCAGAAGACTCAATAGAAGAGCTTAAGGATAAAGTTGATACTTTAATTGTTATCCCAAACCAAAGAATATTAGACGTTGTTGACAGAAAACTTTCTCTTTTAGAAGCATTTAGAGTTGCGGATTCTGTTTTAACCCAGGGAGTGCAGGGAATTTCAGAGTTAATTACACTTCCGGGGCTGATTAACGTAGATTTTGCAGATGTAAAAACAATCATGGCAAATGCAGGAAGTGCGTTAATGGGAATTGGAACTGGGGTTGGGGAAAACAGAGCCCAAACAGCTGCAAGATCTTCTGTTTCCTCGCCTTTACTTGAAATATCCATGCAGGGAGCAAGAGGTGTGCTTTTCAATATTACAGGGGGTCCAGATTTGACCATGTCAGAAGTTGATGAAGCTGCAAAAATTATTGCCTCAGAAGCAGATCCAGATGCAAATATAATCTTTGGTGCAACAATTGATGATTCAATGCACGATCAGATTAAAATTACTGTTATTGCAACAGGATTTGACCAGACAAGACAGGTACTTAGAGAATTTGTAGCTCCAGTTCAAACAGAAGAGCCTGTTCAAACCCAGCAACAGACAGCTGTGAATCCAAATCAAAATATTCCCCAACAACCACCTATTGAGGAAGAAGAGGATGATACATGGGATATTCCCGCATTCTT
>CAZUZF010000005.1:5259-32877 GCA_964624955.1 uncultured Gammaproteobacteria bacterium | reverse complement strand
ATTAGAAATGATGAAAGTTATTTAAGACAAGTCTTAGATGAAGGAAGAGACTTTGCAATTTCCAAATCTTCACAGACACTGACACTTGTAAAAGAAAAAGTCGGGCTTTTATAACGTCTATAAATTGCTTCAATATAGAAATATAGCTTCAACTATGGTATAATTTGCAGACTATGGCAGGTATAAAAAGACCCAAAAAATTAAGACAGGTAAAGCTAAAAATGAGGTTTTCATGGAAAAACATAGTTATTTATGTCTTTCTTATTATCTTTACTGCCTTTTTGTTTTTCGGAGTAAATTCTTCTAACAATAATAATTCGCTTTCTGGGGAAACTGTAAAAAGCGTTCCTCTTTCACAGCTAATTTTGGATGTTAAGTCAAATAAGGTAAGCTCTTTAGATGTTTATCCTAATAAAATTGTTGCCACCAATAAGGACAATACCAAGATAGAAAGTTTTAAAGAAACAGACGCAAGCGTTTACCAGCTATTTAAAGATGCAAATGTAAATTTAGACAAAACAAAAGTTGTTATTAAAGATGATACGGCACTAAATAATTGGATTAGTATTTTAACAGGAGTTTTACCAATTGTCTTAATGGTCGCCTTTTTCTGGTTTATATTTCGCCAGGCAAGGGGAGCGCAGGAAAATATCTTTTCCTTTGGAAAATCAGGAGCAAAGCTTTTTTCAAAAGACACCCCAAAAACTACTTTTGCAGATGTTGCGGGAGTTGACGAAGCAAAACAGGAATTAACAGAAGTCGTAGATTTTCTTAAAAACCCTGGTAAATATAAAGCAATGGGAGCAAGAACTCCAAAGGGAGTACTTTTAGTAGGTCCAAGTGGAACAGGAAAAACACTTTTGGCACGCTGTGTAGCAGGCGAGGCTAGTGTGGCCTTCTTCTCAATGGCAGGCTCTGAGTTTATGGAAATTTTGGTAGGTGTGGGAGCAAGTCGAGTAAGAGATTTGTTCAATAATGCGAAAAAAGCCCAGCCTGCCATTATTTTCATAGATGAAATTGACGCTATCGGAAGACAGAGGGGTGCAAGTTTTACGGGAGGACACGATGAAAGGGAACAGACCTTAAACCAGATATTGGTTGAAATGGATGGTTTTACTCCTAATGAAAATATTGTAGTTATGGCAGCAACTAATCGCGGTGAACTCTTGGACCCAGCTCTTGTTAGACCAGGAAGATTTGATAGAAGAGTAGTACTTGAGCCTCCCGATGTTAGAGGAAGAGAAGCAATACTAAAAATCCATGCAAAAGGAAAACCCTTTGCCAAAGATGTTAATTGGGAAAAAGTTGCCAAAAGAACAGTAGGCTTTTCTGGAGCTGATTTGGAGAATATGTTAAATGAAGCGGCAATTCTGGCAGCAAGGCTTTCTAAAAAGACAATTGATCCAAGCGATCTGGAAGAAGCGGCAACCAAAGTAAAATTGGGACCAGAGAAAAAAAGACTTCAATCAGAAATGGATAGGAAAATGACAGCCTATCACGAAGCAGGGCACGCTCTTGTTTCTTGGTTTATGCCAAATATGGACCCAATTCATAGAATCTCAATAGTTTCAAGGGGTATGAGCTTGGGACACACCATGATGGAGCCAATAGATAGAGTTCATGAAACAAAAACTCATTTAATGGAAGAAATTGTAGTAATGCTTGGGGGAAGAGCGGCAGAAAGCCTTGTCTTTGACGAGCTAACAACAGGCGCCTCTGATGATATTGCCAAAGCAACAGAGGTTGCAAGAACAATGGTTATGGAATACGGAATGAGTGAGTTAGGGCCTATAAACTTAAATGGGGAAGACAAAAGATTTCCCTATGAGTCTCCAAATATTTCTCCAGATATGGCAGCAAAAATTGATACACAGGTTAAAAAAATCACAGATGAATCATATAAAAAGGCTTTAGTGGTTTTGAAAAAACTAAGAAGGAAATTAGATTTGTTAGCAAAAGAGCTTTTGAAAAAAGAAACATTAGAATCCGAGGAATTTGAAAGATTAATTGGTCCTAAAAAAGTGGCTTTGGCCAAAGTTATAGCTTGATCCTTGACAAACTTCTATTTGAAGGTAAATAATCAAAGTATGGCTATTCAAAAGCTCCATTTTTCAAAGGGAGAGGCAATACGATTTGGTTTTGAAAAAGCAAAACAATATCTTTTCTTTTTTATAGTTTTATTCTTTATTTGGATTGCGGTAAGCGTAATCTATGCCCTTGCCTATTTTCTAGTAGTGATTATAGTAGGTCCCCAAGGGTCGCTGCTTGCAAATATATTCAACTGGGTTTTTTCTTCAATCTTAACCTTGGGAATGATACAAATTGCCTTAAAAATCGTTGAAAACAAAAAACCAGAGTATAAGGATTTGTTTTTCCTAAATTGGAGGTTACTTTTTGTTTATATAATTGCAAATCTTGCAAGAAGCATTGCCATAATTGTGGGTTTACTTTTATTAATAATCCCAGGCATTATTATATTCATAAAACTTCAGTTTATAGACTACTTAATCGTTGACAAAAAAATGGAGTTTGAAGCTTTTAATAAATCCTGGGAAATGACAAAAGGAGTTAAGTGGAATCTTTTTGTCTTTGGAATATTACTATTTCTTATTAATGTCCTAGGCTTCCTTGCTTTAATCATAGGTCTTTTTATAACCCTCCCTCTGTCTTTGATTGCAACAGCCTTTGTCTACAAAAAACTCGTTTCCCAAGTATAGGCCCTTCCCTTTTGATATAATTAAAACCATGCAAAAACTTGTAGTTATTGATGGCAACGCCATACTTCACAGAGCCTATCACGCCCTTCCTTTTTTAAACAACAGACAAGGAAAACCCACAAATGCTGTCTATGGTTTTTTTGCTATGCTTTTAAAAGTAATTAATGATTTAAAACCCCAGTATTTAATTGTCTGTTTTGACAGAAAAGCACCCACTTTTAGAAAGCAAATGTATGTTGGCTACCAGGCAAAAAGACCAAAGATTGACGAGGATTTTGTAACTCAAATTGATGTTGTTTATAAAGTACTGGATAAGGCAAAAATAAAACATTTTGGAATAGACGGCTTCGAGGCTGACGATTTAATAGGAACCATTTCAAAACAAGCTGTTGAAAAAAATATTGAGGTAATAATACTTTCTGGAGATAGGGATTTATTACAGCTTGTAAATAGTCATGTTTTGATGCTTGCCCCAATAGTAGGGATTACAAATATGGCTTTATTTGATGAAGTAAAAGTTAAAGAAAAATACGGACTAAGACCAACCCAAATAATAGACTATAAAGCTTTGGTGGGGGATAATTCCGATAACTATCCAGGAGTATCAGGCATTGGTCCAAAGACCGCATCAGATTTACTTAAAAAATATAACAGCCTTGAAAATCTATATAAACATATTGGAGAACTTCCACTGCTTTTGCAGGAAAAACTGGCAACAGATGCAGAGCAGGCTGCACTTGCCAAAAAACTTGCAACAATTATTATAGACGCTCCTTTAAAACTTGAGAAAGACGATGGGCTTTTATCTAATATGGATTTAAATGGACTTAAAAAAGAATTTGAAGCCTTAGGTTTTAAAAGTCTTCTTAAAAGATTGTCTCAACTAGAACAAGATCCAAAAGATCCTATTAAAAATCAAGACAGTAAAAACAGTGAGAATAAAGCAAAGGAAAAATCAAGTAATAATCAAATGAGTTTATTATGAAAGTTGCTATTGTCCATGATTATATTAAGGAATTTGGTGGAGCAGAAAGGGTACTTAAGGCTTTGTCAGAGATCTATCCAAACGCTCCTATCTACACAGCTTTTTGTGATAAAAACTCCTCTGCATATA
Source organism: uncultured Gammaproteobacteria bacterium (assembly GCA_964624955.1). GTDB lineage: Bacteria > Patescibacteriota > Microgenomatia > Levybacterales > UBA12049 > JACQHJ01. Next base: position 29,046 of record CAZUZF010000005.1, on the reverse strand, counting down.
GTCATTTTAAAGATAAAAAGATAGTAACTAGCTGGTTTAACTATCTTCCTTTTTTCTCTAAACTAGCCAGTCCTTTAAGGTTTTTAACTCCTTTAATTTGGGGTAGTTTTACTTTTAAAGATTTTGATGTAGTTATTTCTTCAGCAAGTTGGTTTATTACCAAAGGATTTAAAAGACAAAATGATAAGTTTATTGAAATCTGTTACTGCCATACGCCACCAAGATGGTTATATGGTTATACAACTTCAGTTAACTTTCAAAAATATGGGATTGTTAAAGCCTTTGCTTTACTTATTGGCCATTTTTTAAGACTTTATGATTTCAAAAGCGCTCAAAAAGTTGATTTTTTTATAGCTAATTCAAAAGAAGTGGCAGGAAGAATTAAAAAGTTTTACAGAAAGACCGCAACGGTTATTTATCCACCCGTTTCTCTTCCCAAAGTTGGGGAAGTTAAAAAAGAAAACTTTTATTTCATTGTCTCAAGAATAGTCGGAGCAAAGGGCTTGGATATGGCCGTTGAAGCGGCAGTAAGAGAAGGATTTAATCTAAAAATTGCAGGAGCGCCTGCAGGATACTATTTTGAATATAAAAAGCTAGTTGAAAAAGCAAAGGGCAAGGTGGAGTTCTTAGGACAAGTTAGCGATGAAGAACTCGCAAGGCTTTATAAAAGCGCAAAAGCATTTTTAGCATTGTCCTTCGATGAGGATTTTGGTATAACTCCTGTTGAGGCAATGCTTTCAGGAACTCCTGTTATAGCTTTTAATGGAGGAGGCTACAAAGAAACTGTAATTGGTGGTAAAACTGGGATATTATTTGATGACTACTCTGTAGATGGGCTTATAAATGCTATTAAAAGATTTGAAAAATTAAGGTTTGATAATAAAGATTTGATAGAGCAGGCAAATAAATTTTCCAAAGAAAGGTTTGAGGGGAAGATAAAGGAGTTTGTACAAAATCATGCCAGAGCTTCCTGAAGTTGAAACAATTAGACTAGGTCTTTCTAAATATCTTGTTGGACACAAGATATTAAATGTTGATGTAAAACTAAAAAGAATATTTAGCGGAGATCCTAAAGATATTATTGGTGCAAAGGTAGAGAGTATAGAAAGATTTGGAAAAGGCTTGGTAATAAATCTTGATAATGGCTTTTGTATTGCCGTTCATATAAAGCTTACAGGGCAGATTATCTATAATGATTTGGCATTTATTCGAAATCGAAATATCCATCTATCAAAAGATAAAGTAGGACAATTACCCAATAAATTTACTCATGTTATTTTTGATTTAGATAAAGATGCAAAGCTTTATTATAACGATATCCGCCAGTTTGGCTGGATAAAAATAGTTAAAGCAAATGATTTAAAAAATCTTGCCTTTTTCAAAGATTTGGGACCAGAGCCAATTCCATCATCAGGTCAGTCTCCATTAACCTTAGAACAATTTGAAAATATATTATCTAAATCATCCATAGCTGTAAAGGTACTGATTATGGATCAAAGAAAATTAGGAGGAGTAGGGAATATTTATGCAAACGAATCTCTATTTTTAGCTGGTATTGATCCAAGAAGAAAAGCCAAGGAGCTTAGTAAAAATGAAGCTAAAAAACTCTTTGATGCCATACTGACGGTATTAAAAAAAGGATTAAAATACGGTGGCGCCTCAGAACTTACTTTTGTGAACGCATTAGGAGAAGAAGGCGGATACCAAAACCACTTTTTGGCATATGGGAAAAGCAATGAAAAATGCAGTGTTTGCGGTGCTACTCTGCAAAAGATATTCTTAGGCGGAAGAGGTACATTTTTTTGCCCAAAACATCAGAAATAGTTTTAGAGCTTGCCCTTTTTTACTCTATCTTCAAACTCTTCCACTCTTTGCCTGATCTGTTTTCTGTTATCTATAACTCCAGAATCTAGCCTATTTCTTGCTCTGTATTCAACGACTGCCCCAGCTAGTGCAGCTATTGTCCCAAGCACAGCTGCAGTTACCCCGCCATAAAAAAGTAAATTTCCAAGTTGCTCAGTATCTGCATGTCTTTCGGACATTACGCTAAGTCCGATCGATCCTGCGGTGACTCCCGTGACTACTCCTCCCACCCCTACGTAGAGAAGTTTCCTCATTCTTCTAAATCTCGGTTCAACACTTTTAAGAACTTTTTGATCCTCACGTTGTACATGATCATAGAATCTTTCTTCTGGTCTTCTTGGTGCTTCCTGAGACATATTTCACAGAATTCTAACACAATAGTTTGATTTAATCAACGCAAATTAATTTTTTAAACCTGGATTTATCTGAATGGTAGAGAATTTTTGTTCTAACTATCATGAGTAAAAATAAGTTTGCCAAACTAGAGCTTGACCTTTATTTCTATTTCCCCTAATATTAGACACTAGCGTTTAAGCGCTTATTTTTATGGCTTACAGCGATAAAATTGTCATGTCCATAGGAGGATCTTTAATAGTCCCAGAAGAAGGGATTGATACAAAGTTTTTAGCAAGCCTTAATAGGTTTGTAAGAGAAAACTTGGCGGAAAATAAAAAACGCCAGTTTTTTTTGGTCGCAGGAGGAGGAAGAATAACCAGACATTACCAGATGGCAGCAAGAAAAGTTATCGGCCATGAACTAACACACGATGATTTAGACTGGCTTGGAATCCATTCTACAAGACTCAATGCACAGCTTTTAAGAACCATCTTTAGGGATATAGCGCACCCGTTTATATTAAAACATTACGATATCATCAGAAAACCTACAGAACCAGTTGTTATTGCCTCTGGCTGGAAACCTGGTTCTTCAACTGATTTTGACGCAGTTTTAGTTTGTGAAGACTATGGCGTTAGAAGTATTATCAACTTAAGTAACGTAGAAACGGTTTTTGATAAGGACCCAAATAAATATAAAGACGCAAAACCAATACATAAAATTACTTGGAGTGACTTTAGAAAAATAGTTGGAGACAAATGGACACCAGGGCTAAACGCTCCTTTTGATCCAACAGCATCTAAAAAAGCTCACAGGCTTAACATAAAAGTGGCAGTTTTATCAGGGCACAATTTCAAAAATCTACAAGACTACATTGATAACAAAGACTTTATTGGAACTGTGATAGAATAATCCTCATAGAAAAACCTTCATGTTAAAAAGTATTCATCTACAAAACTTTAGAAGTTATAAAAGGAAAGATTTTAATTTTAGTAAAGATTCAACCTTAGTAGTTGGCCCAAATACAATTGGCAAAAGCAATCTTTTAGAAGCTATTTTTTTAATTTCCACTGGCAAAAGCTTTAGAACAGAAAAAGATTTTCAAATGCTTTTATTTGGTAAGGAAGTTGGGAGAGTAAGTGCAACCATCGATGATTTAAAACTTGAAGTTGTGATTACCAACGGAAATGTTTCCGGAGTAAAATCACAATACAAAAAGTTTTTAGTCAATGGTATTCCCAAAAGAAGAGTTGATTTTGCAGGAAATTTACTATCTGTTTTATTTTCTCCCCAAGATTTAGATATTATTGTTGATTCACCATCTTTAAGAAGAAATTTTTTGGATAACGTTTTAGAACAGGTTGATAAAGATTATAGAATTGCAAGTATTGCATATGCAAAAGCTTTGCGGCAAAGAAATGCGCTTTTAGAAGTAGCAAGAGAAAAGGGAATTAGAAACCAAAAGCAGTTTGAATACTGGGATAATTTGGTTATCGAAAATGGAGAGGTCATTACTCAAAAAAGAGATGAGTTTATTGATTTTGTAAACAAAGCTAAAAAAGATATCTTTGATTTTGTTTTGCATTATGACAAAAGCATAATTTCGGCAGAAAGGCTTGAACAATATAGATTGGAGGAGCAAGCTTCCGGAGTAACCCTAATTGGTCCTCACAGAGATGATTTTTCTGTACTTATGAGATCAAAAAAGGATCTAAGTGACGTTAAGTATTTTGGCTCACGCGGACAACAACGGCTTGCTATTTTACAGCTTAAAACTTTAGAGATTTTATTTATAGAAAATAAAACTGGTAAAAAACCACTTTTACTTTTAGATGATATATTTTCAGAATTAGATAGCGGTCATATTAATCTTGTTTTAGAAAAAGAAGGTAATCAACAAACAATTATTACAACAACTCACAAAGAGTTTGTTGGAAAAACATTCCTTAGGAATATGGAAGTGATAGAATTAGACAATGGAGAAAAAAATTGAATTTATAGTTGATAATACAACTTTGAGAGGATCTCTTTTTATACCTTCTGGAAATGGTCCATTTCCTGCTGTTATTTTTTTCCATGGAAGTGGCGGAATTGGGGAAACGTATTTTAAAGCAGCAAAAACACTTTCAAGGAATGGAATTTTAGGTTTTGCCTTTAATTATAGGGGAGCAGGTGTTAGTGACGGAGAATTTTCAAAACAAACTCTTAAAATGGGAATTGAGGATGCAAAAGCAGCTTTAAATTTCCTTATGTCTCAAGACAAGATTGACAAACAAAGACTTGGTCTTTGCGGGGCAAGTTTCGGAGGATTTATAGCAGCACTTCTTTGTACTAATTCTAATGCAAAATCACTTATTTTAATTGGTCCAGTTGCGTATTCTCCTTCGGATTTAGGCAAACAAAGAGATAAAGCTGGAGATTTAAATATAGATTTTAGAGAAAGTGATTCTTATAAAGAAATTGCGAAGTTTAAAGGTAAATTCCTTATGGTAACCTCTGAATTTGATGAGGTTATTCCCCCTGAAATGATAAGTCAATATTTAAAAAGTGCAAAGTTAGCTTTTAAAATAGAAGAGCATGTTTTAAAAGGAGCAAAGCATAGAATAAGTATAAATCCTAAAGCAACAAAAGCATTAATAGAAAAAACTTCTGATTGGTTTTTACAAACTTTATGAAAATAATTGTTTTAGGAAACGGTAAATGGGGAGGGGCAATGGCGTCTTTATTAAGAGAAAACAACAAAGAATTTTCTTTTTGGCAAAGGGATACTAATATTGAAGACAATTCAATCCTTGTTAATTGCTTACCAACACAAGTTATAAGAGAAGTTTTTGAAACTTATGGTAAAAACCTTAAAAATATAATTGTCGTAAACGGAGCAAAAGGGATAGAGCAAAATACCCATAGGCTCCAATATGAGATATTTAAAGATATATATGGAGAGAATCTAGACTATTTTACTCTCATAGGCCCTGGATTTGCCCAGGAAATAATCGATAAAATGCCAACTTTGGTTAATATCGGATATTTTAAAGCCCAAAATTGCGAAATTGTTAAAGATTTATTTCAAACAGACTATTTTAGAATTAGACTAGTCGACCATGTTAGGGCTCTTGAGCTTTCCGCAGCTTTTAAAAATATCTATGCAATAGCAACAGGAATTGCAGATGGATTAGGTTTCCAAACAAATACAAAAACAAAACTAATAATAATTGCAATTGAGGAATTATATAGACTTTCTAAAAGCCTAAATCTTGTAATAGATGAAGATATGATTGCAGGAACTGTAGGGGATTTGATATTAACTTGTTCAAGTGAAGAAAGCAGAAACTTTAGTTTTGGAAAACTTCTGGCTAAAGAAAAAGTAAAAGAAGCACTGTCTATTGTCGGAGAAACAACAGAAGGTTATCATGCTATTGAGTCTTTACCATATTTTGAACAAAAGGCAAAAGTTAAACTGTCTCTTGCAAGATTTGTTTACGAGGCAGTAAAACAAGATGAGCCGGAAAAAATTAGAGAATTATTTATAACCTTTGTTGAGAATGTTTAGTCTTTAACTTGAGGTTTTACATAAATTTATATACGATTAAAGCGTGAGAGAGATAAGAAAAAGTCCAGATATTCCCCAAACATCATCAAACACTCTTGATAGATCAAATAAAGGATCAACAAGAAGACAATTTTTGAAAAAATCAGCTATCGGTCTGGTTTTGGCAACAGGCGCGCTTTTAATTAAAGATCTTTTCAAAAACAATTCCTCAAGAGGTGCTGAAGTTATTTCTTTGGATCAATTGCCAATTGGCCCACCCCTTGAGGTAACTGAGTTCTCCGGTGTTTTGCCAAAACCAGAGCTTCCTGCGGCTGAAAATTGGGACAGGGATAGGATTGAGGGAGCTTTAGAAAAAGCAGTAAAAGATTCTTTAGAGAAAGGAGAAGAAGTCACTGTAAGTCTTCCCTATGGTGAAATTGTAGTAGATAAGCAGATTACCTGTGTTATCCCGGAGGGAGCAAGACTAAATATTGTCGGAGATCAAAGAGGTAGTCGATTAAAGTTAGATCCAAAACTTTCTGACGTTCCAAAAGAATGGGGATCGTTTGCAACGAGAAGCATTTTATATTTCAAAGATATGGAAGGAAGTATAGCAATAGATTCTGTCCAATTTGACGGCGGTTCTAAGAGGGCAGGAAAGGAAGGATATACTCCTCCCTTGAGTCCCTGGGAAAGTATGGTTTTGGTCGTTGGAAAAGGAGAGGGGGATAAATACGATCCTGCTATGGAAAGGGCGGGAAAAAGAACAGGAGAAGCCAGTATTTCTAACTGCACTTTTGCAAATTCGGAATCAGGAGGAGTAGTTTTACAAAATCTTCATAAAGCGGAAATTGCAAATAGCGAGGGACAATATCTGGATGCACTATTAAATGCTTCCTGGTGTGACAAGGTTGTTGGCGCAGGCTGCATAGGTGAAGGTTTTAACTCGGACGGAACATATATAACAAGTTGTCAAGATGTCATCCTAGAAAACTGGCAGATAAAAACAGCAAGGCAGGGTTTTGATTTACAGGGAGTAGCTAAGGCGGTACTAACCAATTGTACTGCTTTTGACTGTGCAAAGGCTTTTGAATTAACCATGTCTGAAACGGATAAGAAAACAGTTTCCGTATCAATAACGCTTCTTGATTGTGACAGTAAAGGCTGCTTAATACCATTTTCCATAGGCGGTGTTAGGAATTTAAGTGTAACAGGAGGAAATCATGATGAGATAGGAGAATGGCTTAGTCTCTATCAGGCAGGGGATTTCTTACATACAGACGGCATTGTTGATGCAGTTGGTCTTTCTCAAAGTGGAAGATCTATTTTTGAGTATGACCCTTCTTTCTTAGATACACCACTTGATAAGTCTAGAGAGTTTTCTAATGTAAATATGAGATTAAGTAAAAATATTGGACCAGATTATCAAGTTATTCAAGCACCCGGCGTATATTACACTAAAGCTTAAGTTCTACTCGTTAACTTTCTCTGCCAGTTTGGATAGCTGATAGGTGATAAAAACAGCTAAGATCGTTACAACAATGGCATAGATTAAAAGTGAAATAATTCCTCCCGCATTTGGTAAAAACTTTTTAACATAATTTGCTACAAATTCCTGGATAAGATTATTCCAGGCAAGTGCTGCAACCAGGCCGAAACCAGAAGTTGCCAAAGCTAACATTTGTTTTACAAGTTCTTTGTGGAGTGCTTTTTTGGGTTTGTCCCCTCGGGAATTCTTCGGCATATAATGCTATAATTATAGCAAAGATTTTATGTATAAGCCAAAGTATTTGATAACCAATAAAATACTTAAAAATATTGGCAGTATTGAAGCTTCTAAAGAAGTAATTGATCATGCTCCACTTCTTCCATATTTTGAAAAAGAGTTTAGGGAAAACGCCATGGTTAGAAGCGTTCATTTCGGAACTCACATAGAAGGAAATGAGCTTAATTTATCTCAAGCAGAGAAAGTATTAATGGGACAGGATATTGCAGCAAGAGACAGAGATATCCAGGAGGTAATAAACTATAGAAAAGTACTTGAGTACATCTCAAGTATTCCAAAAGATATAAAAATAAACGAGGATATTATTAAAAAAATTCATTCTATTACAGTAGATAAGATATTAGACGCTTCCCAGCAGGGAATATACAGAAAAACGCAAGTTGTTGTTAAAAATAGTCATACTGGGCAAATTAGTTTTAGACCTCCTTTGGCTGTTGCAGTTCCATTCCAGATAAAGGAATTATTAGACTTTATAGAAAGCGCCCAGGAGTTGGACGTTCATCCAGTTTTGGAGAGTGGAATTGTTCATTTTGAGTTTGTCAGAATCCACCCCTTTTTGGATGGAAACGGAAGAGTAGCAAGGGCTTTTGCAACATTAATTTTGTATTTAAAAGATTATGACATCAGAAAGTTTTTTTCTTTAGAGGAATACTTTGATAAAGATGCATATTCATATTATGAGGCTTTGCAAAGTGTTGAAAAAAACGATGGAGATTTAACCAACTGGCTTGAGTATTTCACTTTTGGTCTTTCGGTTGAACTATCTAAGATACGGGAAAAGGTTGAAAGTATTTCAATTGATGCAAAATTAAAAGAAAAATTGGGAGGAAAACCAATTTTACTTTCTGCAAGACAACTAAAGATTATTGAATATATCCAAAAAATAGGATATCTTCAAAATCAAGCTTTTGAAGGTCTTTTCCCTATGATTTCGGAAGATACAATCTTAAATGAATTAAAGGGACTTTTAAAGAATGGGATAATAAAAAAGCATGGAGTAACAAAAGGCGCAAAGTATATAATGTCTTGATATGAAATTTAGTAAACTTAGTCAATATTTTGAAAGATTGGAAAAAACCTCATCCAGGCTTTCTTTAATTGAAATTCTTGCAGATCTTTTTAAAAATACGCCTAAAGAAGAAATTGATAAAATCTGCTATCTAATTCAAGGAAGACTTGCTCCTTTTTTTGTTCCCCTAGAGATTGGGATGGCTGAAAAAAATGTAGCTAAAGCTATAGCTTCTGCTTTTGGAGTAAACCCAGAAGAAGTTACAAGACAGTTTAATAGCTTAGGTGATATGGGTCTTGCCGCAAGTCAGTTTGCCAAAAAGTCAAAAGACGGAAACATTTCTGTTTTAGAGGTTCATAAAACATTAACTGAAATTGCCAATACAAAAGGAGAGGGAACTGTTGAGAAAAGGCAAAAACTTTTGGCAGATCTTTTGTCCAAAATGGATTTAATTTCGGCAAAACACTTAGTCAGAATTCCTTTGGGAAATACGCGCTTAGGAATTGGAGACCCAACCGTATTAGATGCCCTGGCTACTGCAAAATTGGGAGATAAAACCAAAAGAAAGCTTTTGGAGGGAGCATATAACAAGACTTCAGATTTGGGTTTAATTGCAAAAACTTTGTGGGAAAAAGGACTGACTGGAGTTGAGAAATTGGATGTTAGAGTTGGCTCTCCAATAAGAAGTGAGCTTTGTGAAAGGTTGCCAAGTGCCCAAAAGGTAATTGAGAAAATGGGAGCAGTGGATAGCCAGCCCAAAATGGATGGAATTAGGATTCAAGTGCATAAAGATAAAGATAAAATTAGGATGTTTTCAAGAAATCTTGAGGAAATGACCCATATGTTTCCCGAACTTATAGAAGCTTCTAAAAAACAAATAAAAGCAGAAACTGCAATTTTAGATACTGAAGCACTGGCTTATAACCCAGACTCTGAAGAGTTTCTACCTTTCCAGGAAACTACTAAAAGAAGAAGAAAACATGGTATTGAGGAAATGGCCAAAACCTTACCCTTAAAAGCCTTTGTCTTTGACATTTTATATAAAGATGGAAAGTCTTTGATAGATGAGCCTTTAAGAAAAAGAATGGAGATTCTTTCAAAAACAATTATTGAAGATGGAGTACTAATTAGAACAAAAAATCAAATTGTAAAAGATCCAAAAACCCTAAATTTACTACTTGAGGATGCAATCTCTAAGGGTTTAGAGGGTGTTGTAGTAAAAAGACTGGGTAGTCCATATGAGGCAGGCGCAAGAAACTTTAACTGGGTAAAACTTAAAAGACACAGTAGTGGTGAGTTAAATGACACAATAGACTGCGTAATCTTAGGTTATATAACAGGAAAAGGTAAAAGAACTGCATTTGGAGCAGGAGCTTTACTTGTTGGTGTATATGATAAGTCTAATGATGAATTTGTAACTGTTTCAAAAATTGGAACAGGACTCACTGATGAAGAATGGAGGGAAATACACAAAAGGGCTGATAGGATAAGGGTGGAGAATAAACCTGCAAGAGTAAACTCACTTATCGTTCCATCTGTTTGGATAAAGCCAGAAATTGTCATTGAAGTTTTGGCTGATGAGATAACGAAAAGCCCGGTTCATACAGCAGGTAAAACAGAAACAGAACCAGGATATGCCCTAAGATTTCCAAGGCTTGTTTCTTTTAGAGGATCTGATAAAAAAGCAGAAGATGCAACAAGTGTTGAGGAACTGATCGAAATGTTTAAACAGCAGGGGAAAAAGTAGCCTAGGGTTTTCGCTCCGCATTAAATAAAACTGCACTAGCAACAAATCCCATTACCCTTCCTTTTCTTCTTGCAAATATTTTTGCTTTTTCGATATCCTGCGGATCTCCAGTTGCACAAGCTGTACGAATACTATCCATTACAGTTGATCTTTGTATAAATGACAGCCTATCAATAGGATGTCTTTCGGCTCTAGGTAATGCCATAAAATAAATTCTATATATTAATTATTTTATCAATGAGGCTTTATGTCAAGAATTAAATTTACTTTGGAGTTGTCGTAATTGTCTTTTTCGTATTACTAGTTTTTCATCAGAAGAGATAATTTCTTCCGCTTTTTTAAGATAGTCTTTTGCTTTATAGGGTTGGCTATTTCGTAAAAGATCAAAAAGAGTTAAATAACATCCTGATTGCCAAACATGGGCAAGAAAAGGATCAACGTCACTTAAATTTTGTTCAATTAATTTTAAACCTTGTAAAATAGTTTCCAAACCTTTATCTTTTTCTCCACTTCTATATAACGCCTCTCCTAAATGGTAAGTGTAATCTCCTTTTTGGGCATTAGTTCCAGAGTAATTCTGTAGTGCTTTTTGGTAGTTTTTAATTGCATTTTGAAAATTTTTAAAAAGCATCTCTATCTCACCAAGCCTAAAATAACAAGATCCTAATTTTTCAGAAAGACCATACTCCATGGCTATCTCAAAGCTTGTTTTGGCAGTATTTTTTGCAAGGATTGCAAAAACCTTATCTTTTGTAATTAAAAAGAAGTGCTTGTAGGTTAAAACTTTGCTTTGTAAAATCTCACAAAGACCAGGATAGTCTTTTTCTTTTTGATATTCAACTATAGCATCTTCAATAAACTTTAGGGCATCTAGGTGGCTATCGTTTTCTCTCGCATCCTCTGCTTTTTTATGAAGATCTATTGCTGACATATGGAGATTATAGCATTAACTCTTATCTTTTATATGCTAAAATTGCCTCAATATGTCTAAAAGCAAGTTTGGGAGACCCAAGAAAAGAAATATTGATGGCAAAAAACTTAATCAATTTTTAAAAAGCATTGGTTTTGAGATACAACAAATTTTCCAACCCTGGCGACACGTTATAGCAATTGGGAAATACCAAAACAAAGATGCAATTTTCAAACTTGCTTCAACGAAAACTACTTCAACTCATACGAAAAATGAATACTATTGGAATGAGGTAGTACATTCAACACATTTAAAATATAGGCAAAATTTTACTGTTCCCCAAAACCTTTCCTTTGGAAACTACGGCAATCTTTTTTATCTTATTGAAGAAAAATTTATGGGAGAACCTTTTGTAGAGAATAATGTTTTAAATATTTCAATGCTTTCTTCTAAAATCAAAAGAATTGCCATTGCTATTAGGGAGATAGAGACATTGCCAATTAGCAAAACTTCGAATTTTTATAAAGATCAAAGCAAAAAAGAAAGAAAACCTATTGGAGAAAGCCTTTATAATTCAGCAAAATTTTGGGCATCAAGATCAAGTTTAAATTTGGATGAACTTTTGTTAGTTTTGGAGAAAAATAAAAATAATGTTAGAACATGTGTTGGACACGGTGATTTTTCACCAAGACAGCTTTATTATGAAAATGAGAAAATTGGGATAATAGATGGTGAGCATGCTGGGATAAAAGGCCCAATTTATTATGACACTGCCTATTTTTACATTAGACTAAGAAGTGAATATGATCAAAAAGATCTTGCCAACCACTTTCTCATTGAGTTTAAAAACCTATTGAAAATAGAAGAAAAAGAAACGTTTTGGGAAGATCTTAAACCAGTTCTTATACAAAGATATATAGGAAGCGTTTGGGATAGGGGTAATAATTTAGATTTAGAAAAAGAATCTATCTTCCAGAAAGAAATTTTAGAAGATAGACTTTTGATAGATTAATATATGCTAAAATCCAAGTATGGAAATTGTTGCTGATCTTCATCTTCACTCCAGGTATTCAAGGGCTGTATCAAAGGACATGAATCTTCCCACTATGGCTTTCTGGGCACAAAAAAAGACTGTGGAAAGAAATGCTAGACTAATAAACAGTCTTGTAAAAGTCAATGAAAGATAATAGATAATGAGGGTAAGGTGATTAGGGATGTGGGAGGAGGGGTAGGGATTGACAGAAAAGGGTTGGAGAAATTAAACTTTATATAGAATGAGTTTTCGACAAAGATTGGTTCAATTTTTTACCACAGCGTCGTATAAAAGAACTCGTGGGCTTTTATTAGTTTTAACACTTGCTTTGGCAATACCATTTACAGTTTTTGTTTCTGGGCAAGAACAGGATATTAGACAATTTGCCTCTAAGATAAAATTTAAAAAAATTCCAGTTCCAACTCAGCCTACTTTGTTGGCATTTAAAAAAGCCATTAGATTTTCTAGTGAATTTACGGTTCCAAGTTCTGTGCAGCCTTTGTCTAAAAGCAAACCAGGGAGTTTTTCTCGCAGTGAACAATTTACTATTGAAGGATTTATTAGAGTTTCTAAAGGACTTTCTGGTCCTTCTGCGAAAGCAGGAGTAGTGAATCTTGTCTCGCTTCAAAATACAACTACCACACCTCAGGCAAATATTGCCAGTCTATATATTGATGTACAAAAAGACCAAACATTTAAACCATATGCCTCTGTTTTAACAAAAACAAATTCGCAAATAACTCTTGGTAATAAAAATACTATTGTTCTAAAACCAAATCGCTGGTACCATCTGGCTGGTGAGTTTGGATATGTGTATGACACAAAAGACTGTTATCTTGCACTTTGGATTGACGGCAAACTTGCAGAGGGAAATTATTATGGACCAAATGAATGCCCAATAAAACTTCCAGATCCGCAAGGTATTGTATTTGGTGGAACGTTGCCCAATATTACACTTGATATTGATGAGGTTAGAGTAACTAGCGGAACACTTCGCTATATTAGTTACTATATGCAAGGGACAGGTTTTCCTCGGCCAACTGAACCATTTGTGAGTGATGCATACACGGCATTTTTGTGGCACTTTGATGATAATTTTAAAGACGAAGGATATTATAAATATGATTTAAATATCTTAAATGGGGTAGTTGATTTTATTGATGCTAATATTCCGCCTTTAACTTATTTAACTCCTGGAAAAAAGAAGAAGTGCGTGCAAGTTTTGACTCCTGCCAGAAATCCACAAACTGGACAGTGTAAAACATTTCCAAACTCCTGTATTCCTGAAGGGTGGGTACGAGTTTCTTCGTGTGCAAGTCGATAGGAATTAAGAACAGGTGCTGATTTTAACGTTTACACCAATTTGATCAAACATCTCAGGAGCTACAAGTACTGTTGTATCTCTATGTGTTTGCGGATCTATGCGATGAGCAGAAAAGGTAAAGGAGTCATGTTCTAATTCCTTGTGTTAAAATGGCTCTATGGAAATAATTGCTGATCTTCATCTTCACTCAAAATATTCAAGGGCTGTATCAAAGGACATGAATCTTCCCACTATGGCTTTCTGGGCTACCAAAAAAGGTTTAAATCTTCTCTCAACCGGTGACTGGACCCACCCTATGTGGATTAGGGAGATAAAGCAAAGCTTGGAAGAGGCACAGCAGGGTTTGTTTAGACTAAAGACAGATAAAACCTCTAATATGAGATTTTTACTTTCTGTTGAAGTTTCAAGTATTTATTCCCAAGGAGGAAAAGTTAGAAGAATACACAATTTAATTTTTTCTCCCAATATTGAAACTTGCGAAAAAATAAATCAAGAGTTAATTAAAAGAGGGTGCAATTTGGGTTCTGATGGAAGACCTATCATCGGGCTTTCTTCAATTAATCTTTGCGAACTTGTTTTCTCAATTGATGAACATGCAATGGTTATTCCGTGTCATATTTATACTCCCTGGTTTTCAATGTTTGGTTCAAATTCAGGCTTTGACAGTGTTGAAGAGTGTTTCGGAGAGTTTGCTAGAGAAATCTACGGAGTTGAAACAGGACTTTCTTCTGATCCATATATGAACTGGCAGATAAAAGATTTAGGCAATAGGTCCATTCTTTCTTTTTCAGACGCTCATTCTCCTGCAAAAATGGGAAGAGAAGCAACTGTTTTTATGACCAGAGAAGATAAAACGAAAGAGATCACTTATAAAGATATAAGCGATGCGATTAAGAAAGATCCCAAAGCCAAATTTAAAATTGGCTATACAATTGAGTTTTATCCAGAAGAAGGAAAATACCATTACACTGGACATCGAAACTGCAACTATTTCCAAACGCCCGATTTAACCAGAAAAGAAGGTACAATTTGTCCAGTTTGCAAAAAACCCTTAACTGTTGGCGTTATGCACAGAGTTGAAGATTTGGCAAAACGTGGATTTTCCAAAGAAGTTTCAAAATTAAACAATAGTGGTGTTAAATGGATAGTTGATCCTTCTAAAATTCATCCCCCTTTTGTAAAACTGGTTCCTTTAAATGAGATTATTGCAGAAAGTCTTTCTTCCACTGTCTCTTCCTTAAGAGTTAAAGAGTTGTTTGACAAACTTTGTCTGACTTTTGGATCAGAAATTAATGTTTTGTTAAAAGTTCCAATTGATGATATTAAGGGTCAAGCAGGGGAGAAGGTAGCTCAGGGAGTTGAGAAGGTAAGAAAGGGAGAGATTGTAATTCATCCTGGATACGATGGTTTATACGGAGTGGTTAAGATCTGGAATGAAGAAGAGAATAAGGAAAAGTTAGGACAAAATATTATAAGCTCACAACTTGGGATTGACTTTTAAATATTGATAAGATACTGTTTAATTATCCAAGGTTGAAAGGAGGTGAATTTATAGATGGATGCACAAACAAGACAATGGACAAAGGCTCTCGATGACTCCTATGCCAAACTTCCGGCCCTGCCAAAAGGAGCAAGCGATTTTATAGTTAACATTGCTCCATGGCTTTCTTTAATCTTTGGAGTACTTTCAATCTTAGTTGGTGTTTCTGCATTTGGCTTTCTAGCTGTACTTTCACCCTTTGCAGCCGTTGCAGGAGCAGGTGCTTATGCCATAACCGGCCTTCTATCAAGTGTTGTTTTATTAGTTGAGGGTGTTATCCTGGTTGTTGCTTTTCCCTCACTTAGAAGTAGAGTGCAAAGAGGATGGAATCTGCTTTTCTGGAGCTTGGTATTAAGTGTTGTAAGCTCGGTTCTATCTCTTAATGTGTTTGGAGTAGTACAATCAGTGGTTGGAGCATTAATAGGATACTATTTCTTATATCAAATCAAATCCTATTATAGATAGAAGATTAAAAGTTAACCTTTAATACTTTTATTAAAGGTATATAATAGTGGCAATGTTTAAGGATAGAGCTGATGCTGCTTTTAAGCTTTGCCAAAAATTATCAAAGTTTGCAAATAAAAAAAATACTCTTGTTGTTGGTCTTACTCGTGGTGGGGTAGTGACAGCCTCTGTTATAGCAAATTTCCTAGGCCTTAAATTAAAAGCTTTGATTATTAAAAAAATTGGTGCACCCCAAAGCTCTGAGCTTGCAATTGGGGCAATTGCGTATCCCAAAGAAGTTTATTGGAACGAAAATTTATGTAAAAAACTAGGCATTGACTCTTCTTTAAAAAGAATACTTCAAGAGCAAAAACAAAAGGAAATAAAGATACTTAAAAAAGAAATGGGACTTGGGATAAAAAGAAACGAATTTAAGGGAATGAGCGTTTTATTGGTAGACGATGGAGTTGCGACTGGAATGAGCGTTTTAGCCGCGCTTAAGTCTTTAAAAAAAATGGGTGCCAAAAAAGTAATTTTAGTTGTGCCAGTCATAGCAGTTGATACATTAACTTATATTAAAAAATACTTTGATAGAGTAATTTTCTTAAGAAAAGAAAGAGACTTTTATGCAGTTTCTGAGTTTTATGAGTATTTCCCTCAAGTTGAAAGTACAGAGGTTTCTAAGCTTTTATTGAAATAATTTATGGTTGAATGTTGGCTTCCAATCTTATATATTAAGTGAAATTATGAAATTAATTGTAGGCTTAGGTAATCCAGGGAATAAATATGAGTTAACAAGACACAATGTGGGATTTATGGTTTTGGACCATTTCTTAAAAGACATGGAACCTGTGTCAAGCTCCAATTGGAATCAAGATAAAAAACTCAAAAGCCAAATCTTTGTGTTTGATTATCAGCCAAAGCAGAGAGAAAGACAAAAGGTAATCTTGGCAAAACCCCTAACTTATATGAATAATTCCGGGATGGCAGTACTGCTTATTGCCAAGTTTTATAAAATAAAGCCTCAAGATATTTGGATTGTTCATGATGAATTAGATCTTCCTTTAGGTTTTATGAAGATAAGATTTGGAGGAGGAACTGCCGGTCACCACGGAGTTAACTCAATTCTTGAGTCTATATCTACTGATAAATTTTGGAGGTTTAGATTAGGGATCGGATATTCTAAAAATAAAGACTCCATAGCAAGACATAAGTTTAAAAATACAAAAGATTTTGTGTTAGATAGGTTTACAACTCATGAGACTAGGAGTCTAAAACATTTGCTAAAAAGAGCAGTAGGAGCCTTAACAGTTGCTATTGAAAAAGATATTAATACTGCAAGAAGTAGGTTTAATACAAAATAACCCCTAAGCTTTGGTATAATATCTAAATGCAGTCAGTTGGCAAGATTTTAAAAAGATTTAATCCCACAAAAGATAAATATATCTCCCGTGATTTTCAGGCGTACGGTATTTGGCTTTCAGAAGAAATGGATGATTATAAACACAGAGGCATGTGGATACGAATTGCAAAAACCAATCACAGAAGCATTTTAGAAAAAGCTCTTTCTTTCGTTAAAGATAGCAGTGCGGATAATAAGATTGCGCTATTTTTGTGGAAAATGAAGCAATTAAAAAATGAAAAAAATAATATTAAATAGCTTTACAAAACATCCTTATTTTCCTTTATTTTTGTTTATAGTCTCATTAGCTGTCTCTTTTGGCGCATTTTGGTACAGAGATTTTTTTGAAGGCGCAAGGACTTTGGGTTTAGTTGGTCTGTTTATTATTAATTTTATTTCAAGCGCAACCTTTTTTATTTCTGGCCCTGCTTTTTTAACAGTTATTGCAGGAGGATCTATTTATAACCCCTTATTGGTTGCTTTTGTAGCTTCACTTGCTGCATCTTTTGGCGATTTGGTCTCTTTTGCTCTTGGGCATTCTTCAAGACATATCGCCTTAAAAAGATTTGAGAGCCACCCCTGGTTTGTTTTTTTGGAGAGTCTATTTAAAAAACACGGGTATTGGATAATCTTTTTATTTGCTTTAATTCCAAACCCTGTTTTTGACGCAGTGGGGCTAATTGCAGGAGTATTTAGGTTCCATTGGAAAACCTTTTTTGCTTTAATGCTTTTGGGAAGATTCACAAGGTTTATGATCTTAGCTTTTTTAGGTAATAAGTTCATTTAAAATGACCGCACATATCTTTATAATGGGTTTTGTTCAAGGAGTTGGTTTTAGAAGGTATATTAAATCAAAAGCTTTATCCTTGGGTTTAAAAGGATGGGTAAAAAACCTTCCCGATGGAAGAGTTGAAATACTTGCCCAAGGAAGTAAAGAGGATATCCAAAAACTGATTGAAATTATTGAAAAAGGCACAATCTTTTCTTTTATAAAAGGCGTAGTGGTTGATTGGGAAGAAACCAAAGAAACTTTTAGTGATTTTGAGATTGTTTTTTAATTTCTTTAATTTCCCTGCCTCCAAACCAATAGGAAGCAATTAAAGTTACAATTGGAACAGAAAGTAGAAGTCCCATGCTTCCTGAAATTATCTTAATTATTTCATCTGAGATTATTTCATTGTTTAAGATTACCCAGTAGGGAAGATGTCCTGGATTTAAAACCAAGAATATAAAAACTGCAAAAGCACTTCCAACATAGGCAAGTATCAATGTGTTGACAAGAGAAGCTATATGTTCTTTTCCAACACTAAGCCCCTTTTCAAAAAGCTGTATAAAAGTTAATTTTTGATTTGCTTGTCTTAATTCGTAAACAGTTGCAGACTGGGTTGTCGTAATATCATTTAAAGCTCCAAGTGTTGTAATGATAATACCTGACAAGAAAAGCCCTCTAATGTCAATAATGCTGGTTGGGCCAAGTTGAAGCGAGTAGGCTTCCTCGTTTCCAAGACCTGTGATAGATGATAATTGAATTGCCAAAAGGGCAAAGCCTGCAGTAAAGATTAAAGAAACAACTGTTGAGATTAGAGCAATGGTTGTTTTTTGGGATACGCCGTGAGCAAGATATGTAGTTGTCAAAATTATAATCATTGAACCAATTATTGTAATGGTTAAAGGATCATATCCTTTTAGAATAAAGGGAACGATAAAAGTTAGTATGACAAAAAGACTAATCAGCATTCCCAAAGTTGAGCCAAGCCCCTTTTTTCCACCGACTAGAAGTACCGCTATAAAAAAGATTATTAAAAATATGGCAAGCATATTAAGCCTATAAAAGTCATAGACAGAATATATTGTCTGATTGTTTGGATAAGTTACTTTGGCAACAATTATCTCTTGACCCTGTATTAGCAATTGGTTTTTATTTATACGAAATTGCTTACCATTTTCAATTGTTTTTAAATTGCCTTTTTCAGGTCCTTCACTTATCTTTACTTTTAAGACCTGGTAATAGCTTTTGTAATTTTCTATTTCTGTTTCTCCCTGCTCTGCTATTTCAACGACCACTGCTTTATAAAACTCTTGTTTTGGAGAGGGAAGATTAGTAGAGGATTGAGCATTAGTTTTATAAGAAAAGAATGAAAGAAAAAATAAAATTAATAGTCCGACAAATATTTTTTTAGTCACGTCTCTGATTATATCAAATATTAATATTTTGCTTCTTGACAAATGCGAGTGGCTTGCATATACTAATGCAAGTAAATTGCATTTACCTAAATAACATTGATTCTAGAAAGAAAAGATCTTTCTAGAATAGAATTTATGCTTAAATCTATTAAACATCATGATTGCAGGCAGGAATTAAAAAGCTTTGATATTAGGGTAACTCCGGCAAGGTTAGCTGTAATGAAATTTTTGGAATCCTCCCAAAGACCTGTTGATGTTAATACCATCTTAAAATATTTAACAAAAGAAAATAAACTGACTGATCCTGCCACAATTTTTAGAATGATGCACATTTTTGTTGATAAAGGAATTTTAAAAAAGATTGATTTTGGGGAAGGAAAGACAAGATATGAGCTTTTAAGTAAAAGAGATCATCACCATTTAATCTGCACCAACTGCGGGAGTATTGAAAGCATAGAAGATTCTCATATGAACGATTTTGAATCAGAAATTAAAGATAAAAAAGGTTTTATGGTAAAGGCTCACTCATTGGAATTTTTTGGAATATGTTTGAATTGCCAGTCTTAATTTATATATTATTTTTTACTCTGGTTGGAAGCGTCTTCTCCTTAATAGGAGGAGTATTGTTGCTTATTAAAGAAAAAAAGGTATTAAAATACTCCCATTTTCTTGCTGCTTTTGCAGCAGGAACATTACTTGGTACAGTTTTTTTTGATTTATTTCCTGAGGCGATAGAGGAAGCAGAGCATGCGGTTAAAGAGGGTTTAAGCGGGGAGGTAAATATATTTTTATGGACTTTAGTTGGAATATTAGGATTTTTCCTTCTTGAGCGGTTTGTCCATTGGTTTCACCATCATCAGCATGACTATGGAGACGAAATTGTAAAACCAACTGTTCCTTTAATAATTTTAGGAGATAGCGTGCATAATTTTATAGACGGTATTGCAATTGGAGCTACATTTTTAGTGAGCGTACCCTTGGGAATTGTTACAGCTTTAGCAGTAGCGACCCATGAAATTCCCCAAGAGATTGGAGACTTTGGCATACTTTTACACAAAGGCTTAAAAAGAAGTAAGGTTTTATGGGTTAACTTTTTTAGTGCTTTAACTGCTTTGGTTGGCGCTTTAATTTCTTTTTGGCTTGGAGAAAGTATTGAAGCGTCTTTACCTATTCTTTTGGCAATTACTGCTGGTTTTTTTATCTATATCGCAGCTTCAGATTTAATTCCTGAAATTCATCATGAGAATAGAAAAGGGTTTGCGGTTATTGAAACATCGCTTTTGTTTTTGGGAGTGTTTATAGTCTGGGTGTTTATCACTTATTTAAGTGGATTTGGGGGACACTAATTTATTCTTCTAATGCTTGATCAATGATGGGTTTGATTGACTCATAAGGCTCTGCTCCTACGATTGATCTTCCGTTGACAAACATGGTTGGAGTGCCTGATACTCCGGCAGCTTGCCCCTCAGACATATCTTTATCCAAATTTGATGAATACTTGTTTGAATCCATGCAGGATTTAAATTGGGAAGTGTTCATTCCTAAAGTTCCTGCTACTTGGGTCAAATTTTGTGTCGTGTACATGGATGTATCGGACTCTGGGGGCTGGTTATCATAAAGATAGTCATGTATTTCCCAAAACTTTCCCTGTTCATTTGCGCACTCTGCCGCGTTTCCGGCTACAACTGAAGCAGGACCTAAAAACTGAAAGTGTCTAAAATAAAAAACTGCTTTACCACTGTTTACATACTCTTCAATGATCTGTTTTTGGGCATTTTTGTAAAGGCTTTGGCAAAATGGGCATCTAAAATCAGCAAATTCAACTATTTTAACTTTTGCATTTTTGTCTCCCAATGCAGGCAAGTGGCCAGTGCCAACATCAACTTTTTGTCCGGGGCTTTGTGGATTATCATTTCCACTTGCAATATTATCTGTTACTACGGTACTTTGTCCTTTTTCAAGGTAATCAACTTTGGTAATTAAAACCCCAAGTAAAAAGGCCGCAATAACTAGTAAAACTGCCAAAATTGGGGTATATGACTTTGGCCTAAAGATGAGGCCTAAATTTACCAAAGAAATTAAGGGTTTAAGCAGTTTAGCGGATGTTTTTTGTAAGTTTTCTTTAATTTCAGAAGGTTCGGGTGCGGAGATTATTTTTGCCTTTGTCATAGAAGCATTTTATTTTTTTTGAAAATGCTTGTCAAGAACTAAAAGTTATTTTCATGCCTTAAGGGGAAGTAAAGAGTAGTTTCATAAAATTGAAATATTCTCTTTCCTCCTGATTGTTTTTTCTTCCCATCAATAGATCTTTTCTATCCTTTTCCAAACCTTTTTTTAAGTTTTCGAATAGTTTTTTAAAGTCTATCAGGTTTTCAAAGCTATTTAGAGAAAAATCTATAGTATTAGGGTTAACCAATGCCTGCCTCATGTTTAACGTTTCACCTCCCCTCTACGGTTATATTTAAACGATTTGTTGGTTTCAATGTTACATACTTTTAAAAGTCTATTCAGTAAGCACAAAAACAAGTGAATGGTAAACAGGCTTACAATTGTGACAATTGTCCAAAATTAAAATGTATGGTAATATAAATTAAGGTGGATACAAAGTTACTAGTTAAACTTCGTCCATTATTTCATAAATTTCCTCCTCTCTATTTTAAAAGAGGGCAAGTAGTAATTCGCCCAGAAGACAAGATTGATAATATTTACTTTATAGAAAAAGGATTTGTACGCTTCTATTTTCTTTCAGATGAAGGAAAAGAGCTGACATTTTTAATTTATAAGCCAGGTTATTTTTTTCCAGTTCTTTATGCCTTTTTTGGAGAAAAGACCAGATATTATTTTGAAGCCTTAACCCCTTTGGTTTTGCGAAGAGCGCCAAGAGAAACTTTTACAAACATCGTATCCACAAACAATGCGCTTTCTTTATCTGTCAGTAAAGAAATCATTCTTCGTATGCAGGGAATTTTAAGTAAGATGGAATTGTTAACTTTGGGAACAGCGTATCAAAACACAGCCTTTACTCTTCTAATTTGTGCCCAAGAGTTTGGTAAAAGGAAAAAAAATTCAATTGTTTTAAATTTCCCTTTGGCTCATAAAGATATTGCTTCTATGGCAGGAGTTACAAGAGAAACAGTAAGCATTGAGATGAAAAAACTTCAAAAACAAGGATTAATTTCATATAAAAGAAATCATATTATAATAAAAAATATTGATAATTTTAAGAAAAAAACCAAGGTTGAGTTAAACTACGAGTATTTTTAAATCGTTGACAAGTGAGTTTATCTGATATAACCTCAAATTACACATGCAAAAAATAGTCTTTTTTGAATTAGAGCCCTGGGAAGAGGCTATTGTTAAAAATTCAATTTTAGACAATGAAATTGTTTTTACCCAAGGAAAATTAACAAAAGATAATGTCTCAACGTACAGGGACGCAGAAATAATTTCAATTTTTATCTACTCAGAGCTCACCAAGGAATTAATTGACAAACTCCCAAATCTTAAGTTTATAGCCACCCGTTCAATGGGTTTTGACCATATAGACATTAAGTATTGCAAACAAAAGGGTATTACCGTTTCTTATGTCCCAACCTATGGAGCTCATACTGTTGCGGAACACACATTTGCCCTCCTTCTTACTATTTCTAGAAAAATACTACCATCAATTGATAGGGCAAAAAAAGGAGAATTTAGCAATGAGGAAATAGAAGGCTTTGATCTATTTGGCAAAACCATTGGGATACTTGGAACCGGCAATATTGGCAAAAACGTTGCCCTTGTCTCTTTGGCCTTTGGCATGAAGGTTTTGGCTTTTAGCCATAGAGAGGATCCTGATTTGGTTTCCAAAGGAGTAAAGTATACAGATCTTAACGAGCTACTTAGAAACTGTGATTTTGTTTCTCTCCATCTTCCTCACACAAAAGAGACGGAGCATATTATCAACATGCAAAATATTGGTAATTTTAAAAAGGGATCAATTTTAATTAATACTGCAAGAGGAGCTTTAATTGAAACACAGGCAATCGTAGAAGGACTGGAGAAGGGAATATTAAAGGCAGTGGGCCTTGATGTTTTAGAAGAGGAAGGTAATCTTAGGGAAGAAAGAGAGCTTTTAACAACAGAATTTCTTAAAACACATGATTTAAAAACTCAACTACTTAACCACGTGTTACTTGTCAGAGAGGATGTAGTAATTACTCCTCATAATGCATTTAACTCTAAAGAAGCACTCCTTGAGATATTAGAAACAACAGTCGCAAATATTAAAAGTTATATTAATAATACTCCTATTAACATAATTGAATAAAATATTTGATCATTTTATTGTTGTTGACAGATAAAGGACTAACTGATATTTTAGTATATGCTTATGGCAGATTTAACTTTTACAGACCAAAATTTCCAAGAACAAGTTTTAAATTCCAAAGAACCAGTTGTGGTTGATTTCTGGGCAGAGTGGTGTGCGCCCTGTAGAATTGTAAGTCCAATTATCGAAGAGCTGGCAACAGAGTATAGTGGGAAAATAAAGTTGGGAAAACTTGATGTAGACGCAAACGGGCAAACGGCTCAAAATTACGGAGTCATGAGTATTCCAACAGTAATGTTGTTTAGAGATGGTCTTCCTGTTAAAACATTAGTCGGAGCTCAAAGCAAAGATAATTATAAAAGGGAAATAGA
>CAZUZF010000005.1:0-5159 GCA_964624955.1 uncultured Gammaproteobacteria bacterium | reverse complement strand
GGTTCTGGGCCCGCAGGACTTACAGCAGCAATCTATACCACAAGAGCAGATCTTAAAACTTTGGTTATTGCAGGCAAACAATGGGGTGGACAACTAATGTTAACAACCTTGGTTGAAAACTATCCGGGGTTTCCGGATGGAATCCAAGGACCAGATTTAATGGTAAACATGCGAAAACAGGCTGAAAGGTTTGGAGCGCAGTTTCTCGACGAAGATTTTGTATCTGCAGATTTTTCCTCTAAACCTTTTAAAATAACAGCATCTGATAAGACTTTTGAAGGCAAATCTGTAATTATCGCAACTGGAGCTGATACTAAATGGTTACAAGTACCAGGTGAAAAAGAAAAAATAGGAAGAGGAGTATCAAGCTGTGCTCCTTGTGATGCAGTCTTTTTTAGAGGTAAAAACGTAATTGTTGTTGGAGGAGGAGATTCTGCTATGGAAGAAGCACTTGTGTTAACCAAGTTTGCAACTAATGTTACTTTAATTCACAGAAGAGACAGTTTTAGGGCTTCAGAAATAATGCAAAAAAGAGTTAAAAACAATTCCAAAATTAAAATCATTTATAACAGTGAGGTAGTTGAAATATTAGGAGAGCAAAATGTAACAGGAGTTAAGATTAAAAATAATCAAACTAACGAGATTAGCCAAATGCCAGTTGATGGGGTATTTGTTGCCATTGGTCATATACCAAATACGGGTAAATTTAAAGATATAGAACTAGACCAAAATGGTTTTGTCAAAGTGCATAATCATTTCTTAACCAATAAAGAAGGTGTATTTGTAGCAGGAGACGTTCATGATAGTCATTACAAACAAGCAGTAACAGCAGCTGGCTATGGCTGCTCTGCAGCTTTGGAAGCTGAAAAATGGCTTAGGGATTCCACTGCTTATTGACAACTGCTGAGTTTTTATGCAAACTTTATTTTAGTGAAGGATTTATCGTTAAGGTTTAATAAGTTTAAGGAAAATCTTAAAACTAAGCTTTACAAAAACAGTAATCTTGTTAAATTTTTTCCTCTTTTAATCCTACTGCTAGCTCTTCCTGTAGTTGTTATAGTTGCCTTGCAAAGACAAAGTACTAGAAATTTTGCGGGTGGCGGGACAGAGTCTTTACTTGCCTCGGTTGAAATTCATCCGGGAAGTATTGATATAAGAGAAGATTATAAAAGTATTGGAGTTTCGGCTTTGGCGTTTGATATTGCAGGAAGTCCAATGTTTTCCGGTATTACTTATGAATGGAGTATGAGTTCAACGAATTCTGTTGCAACTCTTACAAAAACAGATGGTGATATTACAGAGCTTATTCCTCTAAATCCTGGTTATGCAGATTTGCATGTAGTAGCAAGATCGGGTAATAAAACTGTTGAAAAAAGCGTAAAAGTTACGGTTAGATTTGCCGATGGAAGTCTGCCTCCTACGCCGACTAATACGTCCACTCCTACTCCGACGGCTACTCCAATTCCAACACCAACCCCAACAACCATAAGTATGATTGTTTCGGAAGACGTATATGTTAGAAGCGATCAAAAAACAACAAATTACGGAAAAGAAAAAAAATTAAGAACCTTAAGTAGTCCAAAACAGATAACATATATGAAATACGATTTAAGCTCGCTTGCAGGTAAGACAATACAAAAAGCCATTTTAAGAATAAAAGTGTCTAATGTTTCAGATGCTCCGTCTAATTCTACCCAGCTTCTTAATCAAGTCGGAACGAGCGCATGGAGAGAAAGTCAAATGACTTATAATAAAAGGCCTATTCCTTTTGGTCTTGTTAAAACATTCAAGGCTAATAAGAGAAATACAACTTTTGATATAGACATTACACCTTGGGTAAAAGTAAATAAAGGCAAAATTGCCTCATTGGCTATTGAAAGCAATGGCAAAGATAATTTAATACTTAATTCTAAAGAATCTCCAACAGGTAAGCCTACGTTAATAGTGACCTATTATAGCTAGTATTAATTTGACATTTTTACCTCAAAGGTCTAGAACTTCCTTCGGTATGAGTGCAAGCGCTATTGAAGGCAGAGAAAGAGTGCAGGCGAGAATTTTGACAGGTATTGTTTCAAGATTAGTAACAGACGGTGGAGCTTCATATGTTTTCCTAGATGATGCAAACAGAAATCCAGACGGTTCGTATCAATCTGATCAAGCAATTATATTTTTGCAAGATGAAGACATATTAACAATTCATGATCCCAAAGATCCAGATAAATTTCATCACGTTTGGCAAGAAGAGATTGAACTGGAAGAAAAGCCTCCACGTCCTGGTATGCCACTTATTCAAAGAGGTGTAGCGCGGAAACAATGGGATAAATGGTTTAGGAGAGGATTTCCCGCAACATTACTTACTCCAGGTGGGGGAGCTAAGGGAGCAACAGGATATTGCGATATTGAAATCCAACACGGCCAAGCTGTCTCTGTCTCACTACCAGCAGGGAAATGAAATTCTAACTTTCATTGTCGTTAGTAAAGGAGTTCCTCCGAGAGATTCAGCTGTATAAGTATTTTTTCCTGATTGAACAGTTGTGGGTTCATCTCCAACTGATCTCTTTGATACGACTGGATAAATAAGATATTCGCCATTGCCTAGACTTTGTATTTTAGGCCGAATATTGTTCCATATTACCTCATCAAGTCTTTCAGATATGCCGTCTAACTTTCCTCCGCCAAGGATTCTTTTTTCACCCTTTTTCATGTCAAATACCCTTTCTCCTGTTACCGGACACCCCTCAATGCCTTTAGTATAGTCACGTTTAATAGGTTCTTCTCCTTGGATTTGGGAAGGTCTTTGCATCTCAGCCTCAACGCAACTGTTAATTAGCATACCTCCTCCAGCTACTACTACTGAACCCAAGACAATACGTGGCACAGCTTTTTTAACTGTTCGAATTATTTTGTCTAGTTCTGCTTTTACTCCCACATTTATATACAACGTTTTTATATTAAAAAGAAGGGTAAAAGTAAAGAGATAGATAATAGAAGTTGATTTATGGGTATATAATTAGCTTATGAAAACAAGAATTGCAGTAGGACTTACCGTAATACTTATTGCTTTAATTGTTGCTTTTGTTTTAATTAGAGGAAACAAAGATACCTGGATTTGCCAAAATGGCGAGTTTGTAAAACAGGGAAATCCAACAGTTCCTTCGCCAACTGGTATTTGCGGTACTCCGACTCCAAGTGTTTCCCAAAGTAGCCAAAATATCTCGGTTGAAAGCCCCAAGGCAAATAGTCAGGTTAGTGTTCCTTTTGTAATAAAGGGAAAGGCCAGGGTTTTTGAAAACCAATTAAATTACAGAATATTAGATGCAAATGGTAAGGAAGTTCTAGAAGGAAGCGCCTATGCAGATGCAAAAGATGTAGGAGAATTTGGTCCATATGAAGTTACAGTTTCAGGACTTACCTTAAAAGGAAAAATAACATTAGAGGTCTTTGATTATAGCGCAAAAGATGGGAGTGAGGAAGATAAGGTAGTAATTCCTCTTTTGTTAAAATAAGTTCTTAATTGACATTTACTCCTTTTGATTGAGATGATAAGTTTTAGTGAGTAGGTTTTTTAAATTATTATTTCTGGTGCTTATTTGCGAAGGGACAGGTTTTCTGGGCACAATTTTTACAATACCCGCAATAACAGGATGGTACTCAACGCTTAATAAGCCTTTCTTTACTCCTCCTAATTTTCTCTTTGCCCCAGTCTGGACAACTCTATATTTTTTAATAGGACTATCTCTTTTTATAGTTTTAGAAAAAAAACTGAAAAAAGATAAAAATAATATACTTGTCATATTTTCTCTTCAACTTCTTTTTAATTTTTTATGGTCATTTATATTTTTTGGATTACACGATCCAGTGCTTGCTTTTGTAGATATAGCCATGCTTTGGGCCACGATAGTAATACTTATTTATGAATTCTGGAAACATTCAAAACTAGCTTCTTTGCTTTTAGTCCCGTATCTTTTATGGGTTAGTTTTGCATCTTTATTAAATTTGTCTATAGTAGCTTTGAATAAATAAATATATGACCTCAAAACAAAAAGAAAGTTTAATAGTAAAGGCAAGAAAAGCTCTTAAAAATCCCTACCCAAAAGATGCGGATACTGTATACGCTGCAGCGGTTTTAACCAAAAAGGGAAATATATACTCAGCTTCTCAATATTTTTCAGATACTTATTCCTTAACTTTACATTCGGAACAATGTGCGCTTTCTCATGCAGCAGCCCACGGAGAAGGGGAAATAGTCGCAATCTGCATAACAAGCAACGAGAAGCTTGAAAAAGGCCAGTTTACGTATCCCTGCCATATGTGCAAGCAGGTTCTATATGAAAGCAGTAGGAGATCAAAAATTAAAATGGAGATTTTGTTAGTTAATAGCTTTGATGAGAAACAAAGCTTAACTATAGACGATATGATTTCCCACCCCTGGCCAGCGTAATATGGGGAATATTGCGCGTTCTTGACAAGGCCCCATAGTCAGGATATAATTCACCGATTATGGCAGCAAACCTAGAAATACTTGCAAGAGATAAAGGTCTTACAGGAGATCAATTTAGAAGTGTCCGCGCCACTCTCATGGCTCAAGCAGCACAAAATAAGGGCATTAGGCGGACCCGAACACTTACCAGCAGGTCAAATTGTTGCCACAACAGAAACTACGCCAGTTCATTCAGAACAACCAGAAGTATTATCTCAAGAAACGGTTATGGTAAGATCACCTAGGGAAATGGTTCACGTTAGGGTAGGAAGAAAATTGCAAGAATATTTTGGTCAATTTGAGGACGATGCTAAACTAGATGATATCATGTCAGCTCTTTATTATAATTCACTAGATCCTCGTAGGGAAAGTTTATTTAGCGGTCTGAATACTGATGAACGAAAAATAGCCTCAAGAGTAATTTATGGTTTAGATGGAATAAGGAGGCTAAAGGACGATGAATCTCGAATGGCAACACCTGGGTTGCCTGACATAAGCACAATTGGAGGGGTTAGGCAATTATCAGAGGCAGCATTAGAAAGAGGAAGGATAAGAGGCGTAGGTCATATGACTGCTATTACTATAAGTGAAGCAGTAAGAAGACAGGGGGAGGTTTTTTCTAGACAAAGTATAGTTGAAGAAGAAACCGAAAGAAGCCGTAAATTTGGTAGAAGAGTTG
>CAZUZF010000004.1:24612-34842 GCA_964624955.1 uncultured Gammaproteobacteria bacterium | reverse complement strand
AAGGCTATTTTGTGAGGTTGATATATTTCCATTGGGAGAATTATATAATCTTTTTGGGAAATAGCTATACTTACTAGTCTTAAGCAGTCTCATGCAGTGTCTCCGTTCGAATATAGTTGTGCTGGCTACTTACGAAAAATGTCGAACTTCCTTTCTTAAGTAGTCGCTTCGTTCCTACTATCTTAGAGCTCGGCTGACGCCTCGCTCTTTTGTATTTTTTGCCGTTAGGAAATTAGAACTTTCCGCGCGATTTTTATTATAACAAATTATTATCCCACCCACCCGCGAAATGGAGCGGCGACCCCGCCTTTATGCGAGAGAGCTTCCTTGGGGAAGCTTTGCCCAAATAATTGCAAATTTAAAATCTCTTTACAGTCTCTTACGAAATTTCTTCTAACTTATAATCGCCTGCAGTCGGCGGAGTATTCCGCTTTAGCCCCCGCCGCTGTTATTCTACCCCTTTCTGTTCCCAATCTTTGGGAGAAATCACATTGGCTCACCCCGCTTTTTTCTAAAACCAAAATAAGTTTCTGCGGGGTTCGCTTAGGTCGGACTGCCTATTCCAAGTTTTCCTATAGCATTGTCCGTCTGACGGCAGTCCTCCTTTTAAGGACGTAATCCAAATGGGCGGGGGCGGCGGACGCCGCCAAAACTAAATCGCCCAGAAGGTGGGAATTGGCCGATTCTATAAACTTCCCAAAATCTAGGCAAAAACAGCACAGTCATTGGTCATTGGGGACGGTTCACTTGCAAGGCGATGATCTGCTGCTCGGTCTCGATGCCTCTTTCAAATGCTGTGGCCGTGGCGATATCGCCGCGATCTCTGAGAATCCGGGACGCCTTGGTGAGCGCTTCTACGAACCCTTCGTTACTGTAGGCAGTGGTATCGCATTCCGGGTCTTGGCAGCGATAGCCAGCCACGTTGCTAGCTCGTATGCTCACTTCGGCGCCGGTACTGATGTGTTCGAGAAAAGTTCTTTGAGTGGGATGACTACAGACTTCGCACGGAACCCCGTCGGGTATATCTTCGAGACGGGTCTCAAGGATGATGTCTACAAATTGTTCTGATGTTGCTGCGACAGAAAAGTCAGTTGCTAATGCTCCAGACTCAATAGCAGCACGTACGTCCAACTCTGTAATACTGCTTACTGATTGTTCATCATGCATATTTACTGCTATTTCTTGTAATACCCGTTGTGGTTCTGCTAATAACTCAAACCCTTGGGCTAAGCCATATTCTCGTAATCGAGCGTTTCTTGCAAAAGCAATATCTTGCAGAATTTTACTAGCTCTTTCATCTTCTAGGTCAAGTGCATCAAAATCAAATGTTTTCTCAACGACTGCACGACCTACTCCCCATTCTTCTTCAACTCTTGCTGCAATTTCAGCAGCAGCTTGTATAACATCATCCGCCGAAGTTAATCCTCCGATTAATACATCTCGTGCTTCTTGATCTGGATCTGATGGCTCCCATACGAATGTTACCTCTGGCGTTCTCACTGATTGCATTTCAAATGCTACACCATTCTCTTCATATTTTCTTCTTATTTCCGCTGCGTGAGATGGGGTAACATTTGCCATGCGAAGCGGGATATAAGCACGACTCTGAGCCATTGCAATTGCAGAACCTTCATTTAATCTGGCAAAACGTGGGTCTTGCTGCATTTGTTCAGGAGTAAAATCCTCAGTTAAAACATTGAAAAGGTATCCTGTTCTTAACCCTGGTTTCATTCCTAGCATGCTAAATTCTACCACTCCAACCTCAGTAAGTAATTTTTCATAATCACCCATTGCGGCAGTAAAGGCCTCTTTTGCTGGATTAGATGGAGGCATTGGATCTCCTGGGGTTTTTCTTGATGGTCTTTGTTCTGCTCTTCCTTCTGCTCCTGTCATGTAAGAAAGATAATATCACTTTATGCTGAATTGTCAATCCTTAAAGGATCCTTCAGTCACATTGCTAATAATTTAACACAGGCGTATAATCCTGCTAAATATGTCATCAAAATATCCAAGAGGTTCAGAATGGGAAAAGGTCGATCTTCATCTTCATACTCCTGCTTCATATGATTGGGATAATAACTGTAAGGATGGATATGAAGGTGTCCTCAACAAGGCGATAAGTGAGAGGTTATCTCTTATCGTAATTTCAGATCACCATTCAATTAAAGGAATAGAGGAGATTAATAAGTTCGCTAAAGGTAAAAATATTAGCGTATTGCCAGGCGTTGAGTTAAGAACAGATAAGGGTAATAAGGCCATTCATATTATAGGTATTTTTAATAAGTCTCTTACTCCAAAAATGATTTACGATAAATTATTATGTCCTTTAAATTTTTCAGAAAATGATATAAAAACAAAGGGAGACGAGCAAGTTTATTGTAACTTCGAGGATGCTTGTGAAAAAATTCATCAACTTGGAGGCCTTGTCTTGCTTCATGCTGGGAATAAATCAAATGGAATAGAACAATTAGATAGTGATATTAGAGCTACTTTAAAAAAAGATTTAGCGAGCTTGGTAGATATTTTTGAAGTATCTAGTGAAAAAAACGTAAAAGACTATAGAGAGATTGTATTCCCGAAAATAAAACAAGATTTTCCTTGTATTATTACATCAGATTCTGTAGATAGATCGCAATTGCAGTTTAATAATGGTCATTCTATCGAAGTAATAGGCAAGAAATATAGCTGGATAAAAGCAGAGCCAACGTTTGAAGGTTTAAGAGAAATATTATGTGAACCCGTGTTGAGAGTGTCATTGGATTTGTCTTTTAAATCATATTTACATCCACAGCTAACGTTCATCAAGTTAGAAGTACCTAATCAGTACCTAGACAACAAAATATTGATAAAGGATCGTTTCTGTCTTGCGAAAGTAGAAAAAATATTTTTCAGTCCCAATTTAAATGCTTTAATAGGAGGACGTGCTACGGGGAAAAGCACCTTACTCGAGCTTTTAGGTTTCGTTTTTGATAAATACCAAATAAGCGAAGATTCTAAAAAACTTTCAATTATAGAAAACTTACGAAATAAATATCCGGAGGTGAAAATTATAATTGGTTTTAAGTTTGGAGAAAAAGAATACATAGTAGAGAAAAAACTATCAGAAGATAAAGCAGATCTTTTTGGCTTTGATATTATTTACCTACCGCAGGATGAGTTGGAAAAGAGAGCATCAGATGATAATGAAATAACTGATTTAATTAATACTCTTATTGATGAGAGCAAATTAGTATCCCATAAATCAATATTAACAAACAAAGTATTAAGCTTGGAAAAGTATAGAGCTACATATTCTCAGAAGTTTGCAAAGGAAAAAGAACTAAAAGATGCTCAGGAGGAATTGAAAAAAATTCAACTTGTATTAAATTTTGCTCAAAGTGACCAATATAAAGCTCTTGTTGAAAGCCTTTCGTTAAAGATTAAAGAAAGAGAAAAAATAAATGGAATTATTTCTGAAATAGAATGGCAAGTAGGTATTTTGAATAAAACAAATCAAGAGTTGGAGCAAAATATAGGAACAGATTTAACTGGAATCTCAGACTATCTTAACAATGCGGAGTTGTATGGGAGTTTAAAAACAAAAGAGAAAATTTCTGCAATGATTTTATTTCTGGAAGGAGGAATTAAAGAAATTAAGGAATCAAACAATTATAAAAAATTATTGCTAGATATAAAAGGCTTACACGAGAAATATATTCTTGCATGTAAAGAGCTGGGAATTGATTCGATTAATCAAGCTAAGATAAAAGAAGCTTTAGAAAGTAAGGGTAAAATCGAAATTAAAATTCGGCAATTAGAGCAGGAGTTAAAATTAATAAATGCCGCAAAAGACCCACACGATAAAGAATTATTATCGGTCAAGAAAGCTGACGCTGAATACAAAATATTAGAAAATACTTTGATAAATAATGCAAAGTCAAAATTTGGAGTAAATCTAGAAATATGCATTACAGAAAATAAAGAAAAATTGGAAGAAAAAATAATTGACTTATTTATTCATTACCAGAAATTATCAGGTAGATATGGACTGAAAGAAACTGATATAAAATCTATAATTGCAGGGTTATCATTAGCTGACATAGTTAAATATTTAAAGGATAACAAGATTCCAAACGGAGTAGAGAATGAAAAGAAAAATAATGATCATAAAATTACAGCCCAATTTTTCTTCACAGATTCTAACTTTTTATATAGAGAATTATTGATTATGAACTTGGAAGAAATCTTATCTGAAAGTAATTTTATTGTAACTTTTAGGGGTAAAAAGCTTCACGAAATGTCTTTCGGCGAAAGATGTGGTGTTGTCCTGCGCTTAATATTATCGAATAGCAACTTACCACTAATTATCGACCAACCGGAAGATCATTTAGATAATAAGTATATTGTTAAGGAATTGTTGGAGTTAATTAAAACCAAGAAAGAAGGAAGACAAATTTTATTCTCGACTCATAATCCTAATATAGTTGTTAACGGAGATAGTGAGTTAATTACTGGTTTGGAGTTAGATTTAAAAGAAGGATATAGCAATGTTAACAGCGGATCTTTAGAAAATAAGGAAGTTAGAAATTTAATAACAAATACACTAGAGGGTGGAAGAGATGCATTTTTAAAGAGAGAACAAAAATACGATTTTAATAATACGTAGGAATTTTTATTTTTTTAGATTAAACTTACGTTTCCCATTAATTTTTTGACATAGAAAGTTGTAGTTGAAAATCCTCCTTTAACCGATCTATACTAAAAGCGTGTTCAAACTTTCCCTTTCGGTTTTTTAATGGCCGTTCTAGACAGATCCGAAAGGGTTTGAACACAACTAGAGCGGCCATTTGAGTACTTTAAAATTTTTGCGTTTTTCTTCCAAAGACGATTTGGAAACGAGCCGACAGTTTTTAGAGCGAGGCGTCAGCCGAGCTCTAAGATAGTAGGAACGAAGCGACTACTTAAGAAAGGAAGTTCGACATTTTTCGTAAGTAGCCAGCAAGTTTGAAGAAGAGAGCCCCGAATTTTCAGCGAGGGCGCCAAATCCGGCCTTTTTGAAATCAGCCGACAGTCGCCGAAAGAAAACGAAGAGAAAAACGCAAAAATTTAAGAATAGGTATGATTAAATACATAGCATACTGCAGGAAATCCACAGACGAGCCGGACAGGCAGATTTTATCTATTGAAGCGCAAATTGCTGAACTTGAGGAATTCGCCACAAAAGAAAATTTGAAAATTGTATCTTTTATTACAGAAAGTAAAACTGCTAAAGAGCCGGGCAGGGTAAAATTTGCTCAAGTTTTGGAAATGGTAGAAAACGGTGAGGCAAACGGAATTATTTCTTGGCATCCTGATAGATTAGCCAGAAACTCTATTGACGGCGGAAAGATTATCTATTTACTAGATACTGGAAAGCTTTTGGATTTAAAATTCCCCTCTTTTTGGTTTGAAAATACGCCACAAGGAAAATTTATGCTTTCAATCGCCTTTGGCCAGTCCAAGTATTATGTAGATAATCTTTCAGAAAATGTCAAAAGAGGAAACAGACAAAAATTAAGACGTGGTGAATGGCCTAACCAAGCGCCTTTTGGTTACTTAAATATCAATAAGAAAATTGAAGTTGATAAAAAACGGGCAAGGTTTGTTAAAAAGGTTTTTCAACTTTACTCAACCGGCGCTTATGGTTACGCTGACATCCGCAAATTTTTCTCCCAAAACAAAATTTTCAATAAATCAGGCCACGAACTTCATTTAGATAAAGTAAAAAAGATTTTAACCGACCACTTTTATTATGGCTTGATGAAATTTTGCGGCGAATTATACGAAGGAAGCCACCCGCCCCTAATTTCCAAAAAACTTTTTGATAAATGCCAGGAAATAGTTAAATTAAAAGCAAGAAAGGTTAAAAACAACAAACATTTATTTAATTTTTTGGGAATGATTAAATGCGGCGAGTGTGGCTCTATGATTACTGCCGAAAAACACACTAAGATTTATAAAAGGACTAATCGAATAGTTGAATACGTTTATTATCGCTGTTCTAAGAAGAAAGGTACGTGCTTACAAAAGTATATTAGTAGTGAAGAAATTGAAAAACAAGTAAGGGATATTATTTTGCAAGCTTCTTTACCCCAATTCGCCGCCAAAAAGTTTCTTGAATGGGCGCAAAAAGATGTAAACAAAGAAAAGCAACAATCATCAAGCGTTACATTGGATTATAAAACCAAAGTTAAAGACACTGACGAAAAACTAGAGAGGCTTCTCGATGGTTACTTAGACAAAGTTATTTCACCAGAAGATTACCAAAAGAAAAAGAACGAACTTATTGACACAAAGACTGTTCTTAGCTCTAAAATTAAGGATATTTCTACAAACGGAGTTGAATGGCTCGAACCTTTTCAGGAATTCGTAAATACAGCACTGCAGTGCGGAAAAATCGCGCGGGCAAAAAATACAACCGAAGAATTAGCATTCTTCGCAAAAACTGTCGGCTCGAACTTCTTTTTACTTAATCGGCGACTGTCGGCTGATTTCAAAAAGGCCGGATTTGGCGCCCTCGCTGAAAATTCGGGGCTCTCTTCTTCAAACTTGCTGCCGAGCTTGGATTCGAACCAAGAATATTCTCCTCCAAAGGGAGACGTCCTGCCGTTAGACGACTCGGCAATTTATTATGCAAGATAAACTAGTGTTCCTGATTTTGCTTCACTATTTACTTTTACAGCAACTTCCTGTCCTTTTTTGCCCTCTTCTATTGGAGCATGCTCTAGCTGCATTGATTCAACTGTTTGCTCAAAACTGTTATCTCCATGAACAAACTTCACTCTGTCCCCCACCTTTAAAGCCTTTTTAAGATCTAAAACAGCGACCCCAATTTTATCGTAGTAATGATTAACTTTTCCTATTAAATCTTTATCTGCCAATGTTCTCACCCCCTCTTAAGCCTCTAAATTTGGCATTATAATATGTCAATTAGGGGTTAATATGTGTATGATATCAAATTATCCTGTTCGTGGCAATTGAGGCTTCCTTAGGGTTTTCTTACGTTTTTCTGCGCTATATACCAAAACTGCTGTTAAAGCTCCTATTCCTCCCAAGACTAAAGGTTCATTAAGACTTACGGTTCTGGCTATTAAATGTCCAGTTTTAATTGGGTTAACTTCAAGTCTAACAACGTCTATTGCAGAACTTACCTCTTCTAAAATAGATGGATGATAAGTTCTGTCAATGTTGGCAATTGCTCCCAGTGTACCCGCTACACTAATTTCTGCTGCAATAGCTTTTGCTCTTTTTCCAAATATTCTATCCATGCCCGCAGTATATTGCGCAAACATTAAATAGTCAAGCTATACTCAATTAGGTCTATTTTTGTTAAAATATAATTTGTGAGGAAAATTATATTTGTTCTTTGTCTTATATTAGTTTTAATATTTTTAGCATTTTTATATCTTGCCTTAAGTACCCAAGGAAATGATCAAAAATATTCAATTCTCTCCCCTGTTCCAGATTTTCTAAGTAGAATTACAAATAAACAGGTTGCAGGTCTATCTTTATGGTTTCCCTCCTTAAATGATTTTATTTTATCAAAACTTGAAAAACCAGAAATTAGCGCAAAATCTGCTTTTATCTTTGATATAAATACAAAAAAAGTGTTGTATGAGAAAAATTCTAAAGAAAGACTTCCTATGGCATCATTAACAAAGATAATGACAGCAATTGTTGCTCTTGAGAATCCTAAAAAAGATGATAAGTATTTGGTAACCAAAGAAAATCTGATTGGAGAAAACTCAATGGGGTTAGAAGTAGGAGAAATCCTTTCGCTTAAGGAGCTATTATATGGTCTTATTCTTCCTTCTGGAAACGATGCAGCAGAAGTACTTGCTGCTAATTTCCAAGGGGGAAGAGAAAAATTTATAATGGCTATGAATAATAAGGCAAAAGCACTGGGTCTAAAAGACACCAACTTTACAAACCCAAGCGGACTCGAAGGAGACGGAAGCCAATATACAACAGCCTATGATCTGGTTGTTATAACCCATTACGGCCTAACAAATTTCCCCTTGTTTTCCGAAGTAGTCCAAACATTTACCAAACAAATTGAAAAAACCCTAACGCATAAACAATATTACTTGGAAAATGAAACAAACCTTATCTCAAGCTACCCAGGGGTTAAAGGAGTAAAGACAGGCTATACACCAGAAGCTGGTCTTTGTCTTGTTACCTATTTAGACTACCAGGGACATAAAATTATTGGTGTGATCTTGGGCAGCGAAAACAGAAGACAGGAAATGAAAGATTTACTTGATTATTCTCTAAAATCAATTGGTATTACTCCTCCACCACATATTTAAAAGTTGTAAAAAGAGGCTTTCTAAGGTAAAATTAGAGTACGTCAGTCTCGACCGTTGCCCAAGCATTTGCTTGGCCGAGTCTTGACGTGCCCAGGTGCTGGAATGGTAGACAGTGCAGCCTTAAGAGCTGTTGCCCTTTTTGGGGCGTGAGAGTTCGAGTCTCTCTCTGGGCACACTGCGGGGTGTAGTTCAGTTGGTAGAATGCGCGGTTTGGGACCGTGAGGTCAGCCGTTCGAGTCGGCTCACCCCGACAACATACTTTCTCAACTAATAACAGAATTTCCTATATCGTCCCGTTGTTGTTTTCCCACAAAAATTACTTGATTAATAACGTTAGTAGCTCTTTCTTTTGCATCTCTAAAGTTTTCTCCCCGTCCTACTCCAAGCGCAACTCTTCCTCCGCTTGTTTCGAAATGATTATCACTGCGTCTTGTACCCGCATGAAAAAGAAAAGAATCTTCATCTAATACTTGGCCAAGCCCACTTATTTCCCGTCCTATGATGGGGTTGTTTGGATATCCTTCAGATGCAGTTACTATACCAAGCGCAACCCTATTTTCTAAAAATCTAATATGATTGCTTGTTAATGTGCCATCTCTTACAGCATCTATTACATTTATAAAATCTAAATCTTTATCAAAAAGAGTTGAGACTATTGGAAATTCGGGATCTCCTGCCCTGCAGTTAAATTCAATCACAATAGGATTTCCGTCTTTATCTATCATCAAGCCTGCATATAAAATGCCTTTATAGTTCAATCCTCTTTTTCTCATTTCAGACACTATCGGAAACATAATTTCTTGCATAATCCTATTGCTTATTTTGGGAGTTAAAATAGGTGTTGGAGAAAATCCGCCCATTCCTCCGGTATTTGGACCCGTATCACCGTCTCCAATTCTTTTATAATCCTGTGAAGAAAGTAGTGGAATAATGTGTTCGCCGTCAACAACTGCCATAAAAGTTGCTTCTGTTGCATCGTTGACTCTATCTTGTACCAATACGGGTTCATTATTACCTTTGCGTTTTTTAAATGCAATTTCTATTGCTATGTATGCTTCATCTTGAGAGTCGGGTACATGAACTCCTTTTCCCGCTCTTAAGCCATCTTCTTTTATAACAACATCTGCGAAACGGCCTCTTACATTTTTTCTTGCACTAGTTTCATCATAAAAAGCAAATGTTTGTGGATGAGGTACACCGCAAGCTTCCATTAACCCAATTGCATACCACTTTCTTGACTCAATTCGAGCTTCTGCCGCCGTAGGACCAAAGACGTCAAGCCCTAATGCATTCATCCTATCCCTAATCCCAAGCGCAAGTGGTTCTTCCGGGCCAACAATAACAGTATCAATACGTTTGGCTTTTGCATCTTTTACTTGTGATTCAATATCGTTAACGGAAATATTGACGTTATAAGGAGTTGTTCCACCGCTTCCCGGAGTTATATCAATATATGCAACTTGGGGAGATCGTCTTGCCAGAAGCAATAAAGCATGTTCCCTAAATCCTGATCCAATAACTCTTATTCTTCTGTCTCCCACGTGGCCTAAAACTTCAAGTCTTCGTTCAACCATTGTTAAAAAAATATTCTTTTGTATTTTTGATATCTTTATTTATCTGCCTTATCAATTCCTTTTGTGATTTAAATTTAACATTTCCCCTTAGTTTTTTTAAAAGCTTAATAGATATATATTTTCCATAAAGGTTTTTGTTGAAATCTAAGATATAGGTTTCTGCTTTAATTTCTTTTTCATTGAATGTGGTTGCGTTTCCTATAAAAGTAACAGAAGGATAAATCTCTTTAGAAAATTTTGTATGAGATACATATATTCCTTGCTTAATTTTTTTATGTAAGGAAATGTTTGCTGTTGGAAAACCAAGTAATTTTCCTCTTTTACTTCCC
>CAZUZF010000004.1:1267-24512 GCA_964624955.1 uncultured Gammaproteobacteria bacterium | reverse complement strand
GCGGGTGTAGTTCAGTGGTAGAACATCTGCTTTCCAAGCAGAATGTCGTGGGTTCGAGTCCCATCGCCCGCTCCAATTGATAAATATCTACATAAAGTCACATAAATAAACAATGGGCACTAATAAATTACTACACGAAATAGTTATCACCGCCATAATAGTTAAGAATGGCAAGTATTTAATAACTAGACGTTCGAAAACCAAGAAGAGGTTTCCTGGATTATGGACAGTTCCAGGAGGCCACTTGGAAATCGAAGATTATATAAAACTACCAAAAGATACCGAATTTTACTGGTATAACGTATTGGAAAAAGTTTTGAGAAGAGAAGTGAAGGAAGAGGTTGGCTTGGAAATAAAAAACATTGAATATGTTACAAGTCTTGCTACTGTCCACGCAGATGGAAATCCATCTTTGGTCATTTCCTGTAAGGCAGATTATGTTTCTGGTAATGTTAAATTACAAGAAGGTGAAACTGATAGCTATGCTTGGGTTTCTTTAGAGGAAGCTAGAAGATATGACCTTATTGATGGTATCTACGATGAATTAGTTATGGCTGAGAATAAGATTAAGGGCATAAAAAGCGAGTGGAAAAGAACCTAAGTAAGAAAACTTTTATTTCTAAATGTTCTTTAAGTTGATTTAACTGTAGAATTAGAGCAGGAGTGATATATTTTGATAGGTTCGAGCAAAGTACGGTGACCTGTTCTAGATAATTGAAAGAAATAACTCTACACTTTCGTAAATTCCCCAAAGAGCAAGCCCTATAAAGAAAAGACCTCCGACAATTAAAACTATTGGATGTCGTACAGTTCTAACAGTCATTTTTGGCCAAATAAAAAGTCCAATATTAAGTAACATATGTCCAAGCATTACACCCAGAGCAAACCCAAAAAGATTGATTACATTAAAAAGAGGAATATAGCCGGCAAAATCATCAAGACCTAGGATAAAAGGAATTGTAAAAGAAAAAACTACCAAATTTGCAAATGAAAGTTTTTTTGCTCTTGTAAGACTAAGGTTTGGTACAAAAAATCTAAGTATTGGCCTAAAAAGCTTATTTATAAAATTAAGTTGTTGCTGAAGTAAACCAACAGGTCTTCTTATATTTAAAAAACTTTTCTTCTGTTTTAAAAATTCTTCCAATGATTCTTCTGCCATTCTAAGAAGAACTACGGAGGCAATAAAAATCATTATCATCATTAGTATTGGTACTTGTTTAAAAATGACCCAGACAATTAAGATAAGAAATGTTCCGAATGCATTGCCTACCGCAGTTCCAAGCTCAATGGCAATTCTTTTTTTCCAGCCTGGATTTGTATGCATGAGATTGCCTATAAAAATGGCAAAATCTATGGCTGTTTTTAAATAAATGGCGATTCCGATAAATACATCCCTTTTTCTAAAATCCAAAAGGACCTCCTCTTTTAAAGGCAAAGAATTTAAGATAAGCAAAAGGCCATAAAGACAGGTTGATAAAGCAAGGAAGGTAACAACTGTTAGAACAATAGGCAGAACTTGTTGGACTAAAAACCTTTTCATTTAAACAATAAATTCTTTTAGGATTATACTACAAATATTAAAGTTTTGGTTTTAAGTCTAAAATTTGGTAAAATATAGACAAGGCCCTGTAGCTTAATGGATAGAGCGAGTGCGTTCTAAGCACCAGGTTGGGGGTTCGACTCCCTCCAGGGTCACCAAATCATGGTGGATGTAGCTCAGTGGTAGAGCTCCTGGTTGTGGTCCAGGAGGCCGCGGGTTCGATCCCCGTCATCCACCCCAAATTTTTTAGCTTCGGAAAAGCATATCAATCTATTGCTACCCAAAACCGTACTCGAACATCTGATATAATGAAGCCATGAAGTCTGCTTTGGTAGTTATTGATGTCCAAAATTATTTCGTGAATGATGAAACAAAAGATTTGCCTGCCAAAATAGCCGAGTTTATTGAGACTGGCAAGTTTGACTATGTATTATTTACACAATTCGTAAATAACGAAAACTCTAATTTTGTCAAACTTCTCGATTGGAGAAAGTGTTTTTCTTCACCTGATATTGATATTCACCGAACTCTCGCAAAGTTTTCAAATACAGAAAATACTTTTAAGAAAACTGCTTATTCTATTTTCAAATCTTATGGATTTACTGATTTCCTCAAAAAACATGATATTTCAAAACTATTCCTGTGTGGAATTGACACCGACTCGTGCGTCCTTGCTTCTTCTTATGATGCTTTCGATTTGGGTTACGAAATCAAAGTAGTTAAAAACCTATGTAAAAGTCATTCGGGAGAAGATTATGATAATGCCGCTGTTAAAATAATCGATAAGAGTATTCAAAAGGACTAAAAATAGAACTCTTTACCTCAGATATTTATAAAGTTGCAAATGCAGTTCTAAAAAATACTAATTCTTGCTCAGGAAGAGTGCTATAATAAGTGCGGATAGCATTCGGTAGACTACCCACAATAACAAAAATTGTATTTAAAACCCAAGCAGTTCTCTTATTGCTTATTAGCTTGAGTAAGTTTTTGCCTGTGTTATAAATTACTCAACTGTAACTTCTTCTATAGTTTTTTCAAGATTTGATCTAAACTGCGGAGTATCTTTCTCACCATGAACTCTTCCCGCATGATCAACTACAGCATTCATAAAATGTTGCCTTTGGTCAGCCGGTGCTGCTATTACCATCTTACAACTGTTTTCAGACGGATATTTACCGCAATCGCTTACCAACCATTGACCGGGCTTTAATTTACCATTATCCATTTTTATCACCTCCTTTTTTAAATATATTTTAAATATAGAAAGTGGTATTGTTGAAGTCAATAATGTGATATATATCACACCGACACAAACCCATGAAACTGATTAAGTGATACTTAAAAATCTTAGGTTGTTTCCTTAAACTTTGTTTTTAGGATTAATAATTGATATAATAAATACGTACTCTAGACGATTTACACTTCTGCCCTTCGGTTTTATGCCAAATCCAGATAAAATAAGAGAAATGTTTAGAACTCTGCCAACAGTTCCCGCTTTTAAAGAGCCGACAGAAGATCAGACGTGGGTAGCATCTGAAGATGGAGCTCGTTTTGCGGTGTGGAAAGAGCAAAGAATGTTTCAAATGCCACGAACACATTCCCTGATCTCGTTAATATTTTGCTCTTTTTCCGTACAAGGCGAGGAGCATGCGGCAGCAAGAATAGTTGGAGATTTTAAAAGGGTTTTTGGAGAACCCGTAGCTAGAAAGGTATTGGAAGATCCGCATATGGAGTTCGTAATCTGGGATGCTGCAAAAATGAAGCCTGTAGGCAATTAATTCCCCACAATTTGACTAAAGATTATTATTTAAGCTAGAGTTAAAGTATGGACAATGATGAAATTATAAAACAAGGTTTGGGCAAAGACAAATTTGATTTTTTAAAAAGAATATTTTCAAGAAAAAATTTAATAGCTTTCATTCTATTAGTTATTCTTATAAATCTTTTCTATCTTGATTTGATTATTGCTGGGAAAGAAAACATAAAAACAATTGAAAAAATAATTTCTGCACCTACCTCTTACCCCTCAACTGATAATGCAACTTGCTCAAATGCTTGTAAAACACTAATAAAAGAGGAAGTAGGAAAACTAAACAGTAAAACCCAAACTGTTTCTGTTACTTCCTCCCCTACCCCAACCAAAGCCCCAACCACAACGCAAACAACTTCATCTGCCACAAAAGAATATTATGTTCCTTTTGGTTCTGGATCAGGAAGTTCTTTAGACTGGAAAGACGTATCAGGACTTCAGGCTTCAATTGACAGCAGTGGCTATGAAAGTATTAAAAGTGTAGTCTTTGAGGTATCCTTACATATTCCAACTGGTAATGAGACTGCCAGCGTTAGATTGTATAACACGACAGACAATCATCCTGTTTGGAATTCAGAGCTTACTTTTAATGGAAATTCTACATCTCTCTTTATGTCCTCAGGGGAAATCTCACTTGATAGCGGAAATAAGTTATATAAAATACAGATTAAAACCCAGCTTCAATATTCTGCAGTAATAGACCAGTCAAGAGTACATATAACTACATACTAGAGAATAAAAAAGATAGTAGTATAATAAGGCCATGAAAGTTTCAAGAATTGTCAAAAAAAAAGTTGACTGCGTAACCCCTAACTCTACCCTTTTGGATGCTTCTAAGTTTATTTTCGGACATCATCACAGAGGACTTCCGGTAGTTAGTGCTAAAAATAAAAAACTGGTTGGTTTTATTACCCAGCAAGATATTCTCTCCCAATTATTCCCAACAATAGGAGAACTTATGGAAGATTACGCTCATGAAAAAGATTTTGAAGCAATGGAAAAAAGGGCAAAAGAAGTTTTAAATAAAAAAGTTAAAGCTGCAATGACCAAAAAAGTGCTTTTTGTTCATATAGACGATCCAGTATTAAAAGCAGAGTCAATAATGAAAATAAATCATATAAGTAGACTTCCTGTTGTTGATAATAAAGGCAATTTAATAGGAATTGTTTCAAAAGGAGATATATTTAGGTTGTTGGTAAGCCCAAGAGTAAGAGGTTTTAAATAGATTACTTTTCCATATAACTACAAATTGGTTTTGTAGGCTTAAATGATACGGAATTGATTTTATTGCAGATGCGATCGCTCAAGATTTTGTAGCTAAAGCACATACTCCCTAAAATTGACCTAGTTTGTCGCATTTAATTCTATTTACTTTCGCATTATTTTCTATTAATCTATTCTTATGCTGCCCTTATATCTTTTAAAGAAAATCCTCAAAATGTATTTATTTTGGATATTGTTATAAGTTAATCTTTATGCAAAAACAAATCTTACATATAGACTTTGACTCATACTTTGCTTCATGTGAACAACAGTTTAACCCTTCTTTGCGGGGAAAACCTGTTGCGGTTACTGCCCAAAACGGAAGAAACTGTATTATCGCAGCAAGCAGGCAGGCAAAAGCCTTAGGTATTAAATCCCCAAGTACAAGATGGCAAGCTTTGGAAATAGTTCCTAACCTTATCTTTGTATCTGCTTCTTTTGAGAAATACTGGGAAATAACGCAAAAGTTTTTAGATATCTGCAAAGACTTCTCCCCTTTTGTTGAGCTTTTCTCATTAGATGAGGTATTTATGGATATAACACAAACCAAAGATTTATTTGGAGGAAGTTTTGGAATTATAAGTAGGATAAGGAAAAGGATAAGAGATCAAATAGGAGAATATATTACTGTTTCTGTTGGCATGTCTTACAACAAGCTTTTGGCAAAGTTAGGATCAGGGATTAACAAGCCTAACGGTTTTTTGGAAATAGACAAGAAAAATAAAGATGAAATCTATGGCAAAGTCAAGCTTACTGATTTTTGCGGAATTGGGGAAAGAATAGTGTTAAGGCTTCAAAAAAATGGGATTCATACCCCACTTGATCTAAGAAAAGCGCCTTTAGACCTTCTAATTACAGAATTTAAGGATGTTGAAGGGCATTTTCTCTACAATCTTGGTCAAGGTATTGATCAAAGCCCTATTATCCCCTATTACATAGAAGGCGAAACAAA
The DNA here is from genome assembly GCA_964624955.1 of uncultured Gammaproteobacteria bacterium. GTDB lineage: Bacteria > Patescibacteriota > Microgenomatia > Levybacterales > UBA12049 > JACQHJ01. Next base: position 18,947 of record CAZUZF010000004.1, on the reverse strand, counting down.
ATCAGTTGGCAGAAACTATTGTCTTCCTCAAAATACTTATGATAAAAGACTAATCTTTCAAAACATCTACGAGCTTTGCGAAGAAGTATCTTTAAAACTTAGAAGACTGAAAAAAAGCGCAAAAACAGCATTTGTTTTCCTTTCTGGAAGCAAATCAGTCCATGGACAAAAAACCGTCAGCCAATATTTTGACAGCGGGAAAGATTTATTTACACTAACACTTCTAATACTTAAAGAAAATAATTTTGTTTTAGAACAAACGGACTATATAAGAAGAATAAGCGTTGGCGCCTCAAACCTTTGTGATAGTTCCAATATAACTCCTTGTCTATTTAAAGAAAATAACAAATCAGAAAGACTTTTGGAAGTAGTAGATAAAATAAATGAAAAGTATGGAGACCATACAATTAGAAACGGATTTTTGCTTTACAGCCCAAAGCTTAAAACAGTTCCAAACGGCTATATGGCGGATAGGCTTGAGAGAGAAAAATTAGCTTTTAATACTAATTTCTAAGGGTTTGAGGCAAGATTTTTCGTAAATAAATAAAAATCCTTTGTTTCAAACTCAAGATTAAAGAAAGGATTATTTTTAAGGTTTGCTATCATACTTAACTGCTGCCTATACGAAACTTCCGAATATCCTCGCTCAAGCAAAAATACGATCACGTCAGCTCTATCCATTCCATAGGGAATTGTATAAATATGCTCTCTTTGTGATAAATGCGCTCCCAAGTTGTTGGTTGAGGAAACGCTAAGATTTTGGGGAATTGAATTGATAACGTTGGTAATTACTCTTCCATTTTCTAATTGCTTTGTAAACATGTCTATATTTGGTTTTTTGGAAAAAGGAAGAGGCCCTGTTATATAGAGGGAGATAAGTGTAGCTATTAAAATATAGATTGCTATTTTTTCGTTTGTTAATATTTTAAATTTGCTAAGTAAAAACTTTGCAGCATAAATACTAGAAATAAAGACAAACGGAGTAACTGTTGAGGAGTATTGATAATAGATTTGATGAAGCTGTGGATTTGCGCTTAAAAGGTTAATCAATAAATCAGGAATAGTAAATATTAAAAAGAAAGGAAACACAAGCGAAAGATAACCTAAAGGTCCTAAAAGTTGGGAAAGATAATAAAGCCTTGATCCTTCAGTTAATGTTGTAATTGTTTTTAAAGGATCAAAAAGGATGTTTTTGATAATTTCGGAGGCACTACTTCCAAACTGAGAATAGTATTCAATTGCAAAATGGTTTCCACCTCTAAATAAAGGGATAATCTTTGTGATAAGCAAAACAAAGAATATTGCGCTTCCCAAGGACAAAGATATTCCGTACAGCGCTTCCTTTGTGATTTTGCTTCTCATTATTACTTCTTTTAAAAAGACATATAAACCAAAAAGTGAAATGATTGCCCAAACTTGCTCTTTTGTAAAAGCGGCAAGGATGGCAAAAACAGTAAATAAAACATAATGCCTTTTTATATAAAAATAATAAGCGGAAAGCAAAAAGGTTGTCGCCAGCGCAACAGGATGGAAATCATATAAATTTACATAGCCTAAAGCTGGATACAAAAGGTAAGCAGCAGCAAAGGTAAGGCTTAAGTTTTTGTCTGTAAGCACTCTTGTTGATATTAAATACACAAAGACTGATCCAGAAGCTAAAACTATTGTTTGGAAAAGCAAAAGCATCCTCGGATCAGACCAGATTAAATATAAAGGAGAAATAAATATTAGTAAGAAATCTGAATGTATAGAAAGTCTTGAGATGGTATTAACTCCATCAGGATTAGTTAATTGGAATATTCTCCCATTAATAGTATTCCAGACAGTCTGATCCATATTGCCAAGATCAAATCTACCTGTATAGAAATTGTCAAAGCGCAGAAACGAAGCAGTAGTAAAGTAGATGACGTATAAAATGATAAAAAGGATAAGAAAAACCTCATGTCTTCTGTTTGAGATAATATTTTCTATTTTCTTAATAATATTAAGCTTGGTCTTATTCCATAAAACTAAAATTATCAAAAAGAGAAGCTCTGAGGCAATAAAGACAATTCTTGAATATATAGAAGCAATTGCAGAAAAAGCACTTCCTATATATGGCAAAAGCCCTATTGTCATTACCCCTTCTCTTACCCCAAGACCCATGGGGGTAATTAAAGAGATGTAGCCTACAAAATACGAAAAGCTAAACAAACTTATAAGTAAAGAGATGTTTCTTAAATCCAGATAATACAAAGAAACAACTGAAAAATAATTACCAAGACCAAAGACTAAAAACATAAGCAGTCCAATACCAAGTAACTTTAGGTTTCTGAATATTGAGTTTTCCAAAAGAATAAAATTGAAAATAGATCTAAGTTTTGCATCTTTAAAAAACGTCTTATAAATCTTTGTACTAAAAAGAAATAGAAATATTATCAAAACTACAAAAAGATTAAAAATAAGTTTTAAATCATCCCCTTGTAAAACATCTAGGATATAAAAAAATGAAACTACAAAAGAGGACAAAGCAACCATTCCAGACTCAAAGACTAGGAAGGAGAGAGTTTCCTTTTTAGAAAGGTTTTCTTTCTCCAATAGAGCTGTTCTTGCCAAAAAAGACCAGATATTGCCGGGAACATATCTTTTAAGCTCAGAAGTTGACCAATAGAGAGCATTTTTCCTAAATTGTATATGGTTTCCTTTTTCTCCTAAGATATATTTCCAAAGATATGTTCTTAGGAAAAAAAAGGTAATAAAACAAATAAGCCCAATAGATAAAAATAGATAATTAATATTGTTTATATTAGGAAGTGCTTTATATGCATTTGTAGATATTAGTTTTACGACAAAAAATAAGGCAACTAGGGAAAGAGGCCAACCAATAAGATATTTTATAAGAGAAAATAAATGGTTTTTAAATAAATTTAAGTTGAGGTTTATCATTTAACAATAAGCTAATTATACATTAAATAAGACTAAATTTAATAACAAAAGGATAATATCAAATAAAGGAGAAAAATAGGGTGTAAATTACAAACGAGGATGGGAAGCTCAGCGTTGCAGATGTTTTAAAGTGAGCGAGACATCTCTTAAGTGGAACTTACTCCACGATCATTTTATCAGAATTTATAATACTTTTCAGGAGTTTAATATTCAGGTGATATAATAAAGCAGATGAATGATAACATTTCTTCAGACAGAATTTTTGAAATAGGGGTAAAAGTTTTTTTATATTCTATTCCTGGGAAATACCTTTTCCTTAAAAGAGCAAAACCTTATCTTAACAATTCAATCAGAAAGTGGGATATTCCAGGTGGAAGAATACTACCAGGAGAAGAACTTCTTAAGGGATTAAAACGAGAGGTAAAAGAAGAAACAGGACTGGGGATTAAGAAGATAGGTAGAATACTTGCTGTTCAAGACATACTCAGGGTTCCCACTAAGCATACAGTCAGGATTACTTATCTCGCAAAATGTTTAGGTCGAAAAGTAATTATTGATAAAAACGAACATAGTGCTTATCAGTGGCTAACTTTGGATCAGATAAGTAAGTTAAGAACTGATCTTTACTTAAAACCCGTTATAAGAGAATTACTGCTGAGGTCTTTTTGAGGCTAATTTTGTGAGCCGCCGGCGAATCGAACGCCGAACCGTCTCCTTAAGAGGGAGATGCTCTGCCAATTGAGCTAGCGGCCCTAAAGTGTAAAAACCTTCTAAAGTATACTATAATATAAGCTGTAAGACAATAAATATGCGCCTGTAGCTCAACGGATAGAGCACTTGTCTTCGGAACAAGAAGTTGAAGGTTCAATTCCTTTCAGGCGCGCAGAATTTGCCTCTTATAGCCTTTGTTTGATAGAATTGGCAAATGTCAGCACGTTGTGAGGCAAGAATAGTTAGAACACCAAATAATATTCTTGCCGAAGGAGGATTTACTACATCATTAAGCTGTCAGTTGTGTGAGAGACCAATAGCAGAATATTCTATGCGTGTTAGGGATAGACAGTCAATTCTTACGGAATATAACTTTGTTCTGCTTTGGCTTCAAAAGTGTCCCAAGTTAATAGCCAGAGGATATAAAGAAGGAGTAATACCGCTTAAGTTATTGCCATCTATAGAAAAAAGAAGCAAACGGTAGAATTTTATTTAAAAGTGCATCTATCATTGGCTAAATACCTTAATAGAGTTAAAATTGCAAAAATACAAGAATAATTATAGCTGTTAATAATGCGGTTTTAAGCATACCTGAGGCAATTAGTGTTATTTATATAGTTCATGGTCTGGCGAGTAGGTATGAATTAAGAGAAGAGACAAATTCAACCTCTGTTGTTTTTTCCAAAGAACAATATGCTACTTAAGTAGTATATATGGATGAAAAATTCTTAAGACCTCATTAATAGGTAAATTTTTCTAAATTAAACGAACTTCTATGAATTAGTGACACTCCATGTTTTTTTAAAGCTTTTCTATGAAAAGTTGTTCCATATCCTTTATTTTTTGAAAGATTGTACCCTTTATAAATTTTGCCAAGATCTTTCATTAAACTATCCCTATAGACCTTTGCAACAATTGAGGCCGCTGCAATAGAAATATGTGTCCTATCCCCTTTTACGAAAAATTCAATTTGTTTTCTTTTTAATTTTTTTGATCGCCCATCAATTAAAAAATAAACACTTTTATCTTTAAATGTATTATTAATTTTATTTATAAGATTTTCAAAAATAATCTTGTTGCACTTCCCTATCCCAAACTTATTAATTAGCTCAATCTCTATAGATTCGATAAAATAAGTCGCGTGTTTTTTAATTAGTCTTGAAAGTCTGACTCGTTTTTTATGGGTTAGTAGTTTTGAATCATTAATATCGTTAAACCATTTATATTGTTTTTCAAAATATACGGCAGCTGCAACCAAAGGACCTGCAAAAGACCCTCGTCCTACTTCATCAATTCCAAACACAAAATGAAAAGTCTTTAACAGTTCTTCTTCGTATTTAAAGGAGGGAATCTTGGTCTTCATTTGTTTCAGGTAATAAAACTGTTTCGATTGATTCAATCTCGGGAAGATCTTTGGCTATGGCTTTTAATTCTCCATAGAAATTTAAAGTGTTACTATCCAGTTTTTCAATTAAAACTTCCTGTCTTTTCCACCTTAAAGTTGTATTTCTTTTTTCTTGGGTCAGGTTTTCTCTTAAGGCTTTTACTCCGTCAAAATGAGCTTGCATTCTGTGTTTAAAGCTATCTGATAGCATATAATCTCTTATTTTTCCCCATTCTTCATCTGTTTGAGAAGTTGTTGATTTAACACTAGCTATGGTTATTATTAAAAACCTTACATACCTTGCGATACTGATTGCATGCTCATAAAAGCAAATCCAAACACCGTCTTTTCTATCAAAATTATTGACATTATCTGGGAGTACTTGAGAAACAATAATTGCCTCAGTTGCAGAAATTTTGCCCATATCATCTTTTAGCTTTGTAACCCAGGAGTTACTCCAGGCTTTTGTTCTTTTTGTTTCCCAAAGAATTGAGCCGACAATTCTATCTTTATATTTTACTTTTTGCCAAATATCAGCTCCCTCAACTCCTTTTGGAACAGGTACAAATTCATCACTTGGAAAAGTTTGCTTTAGCTTCTCTTCCAAATCTAATTCCAACACTTCTCCCTGAAGTTGTTGAGAACCTTGCTTTGCCTTTCTTTGAGCATCTTCCAAGGCTTTTTGCATATCAGAGAGTTTTTTTTCATACTCTTTTTTTTCTAAGCGCGATGTTTCGCTTGCTTCTTTCTGAGCCTGAAGTTTTATTCTTGCTTCACGCTCTTGTTGGAGACGTTGTTGACTTTCTAACTTTTCTTCTAATAGCTTTTCAGTTCTTTTTGCTTGTTCTAGGGCTTTTTGTGCATCTTTTCCTTCTTGTTCAAACTGAAGTCTTAATCTTTTTTCTGATTGTTCACGTTCTAAGGCTATAGCTTTTTCAACCTCTAGCTTTTGTTTTTGTCTTTCCTCATCTCTTACTTTTTGGGATAGCTCGTGAATTATAGCTTCTGAAAGCTCAACACGTTTTTTACAATGTGGACAAATTATTGTATCCATAAAGATTAAAATATAATACGCTTAAAAGTTTAGTTTTTCAACTAATTGACGAGAAAATTTTTCTTTGTTACAGTTAATTTATAAGATTAACTTATAACATGAAACCATTTTTTAGAAACTGTCTTTTTAATGCCTTCTCTATTTTTTTTCTTTCTCAAGTTTTATCTGGAGTTAAAGTTTCAGGAGGACTGTTCACATACCTGTTAGGAGGAATAGCGTTGACGGTTCTTCTGGTATTTCTTAAACCGGTTTTAAACTTACTCGCACTTCCTCTAAATTTACTTACACTTGGAATGTTTTCGTTTTTGTCAAACATTATTATTTTCTATCTTTTAACGGTTTTAGTTACGGGAATAGTAATCACCTCTTTTACTTTTCCGGGTATTTCTTATTCAGGCTTTGTAATTCCACCTATTTACTTTAACACTCTTTTTGCTTTTATCTTGGTAGCTTTTTTACAATCTCTCTGCGTTTCGTTTTTGAACTGGCTGATGGAGAAATAGCCATTATTGTTGACAAAGCAAAACTTCTGTGATATTAAGATACTGCTGCTTCAATTTATGGCAAGAACTACAACAGAAATAGAAAGACCAGAGTTAAGAAAAGTACCTTTGTCAGATAGATTGGGTATTTTTGATCAAAGAGTAATAGATTTAGAAAGAGCAAAAGCACAATTGCTTCAGGATGCCGAGGAGAGCTTGCGAAACGGAATTAGACAGTTGGGTGAAGTAGGGGGACTTGAGCGTTCTGAGAATCCAGATTTTCTTCTGCGTCAGCCATTAGTTATACCCGATGTGGACAGTGGATATAGAGAGCAATTGCCTGAGCCGTTAAAGCAATTACTTCTCGAGCTTCAGGTTGCAGCGGAGCCAGCTTTAGATGAGCCACCAAGTGGCGTTGAACTTTGGGCAAATCTTCCGGGACGTTCAGGTGACAGAATTATGCTCGGGGCTATGATTGATGGACAACAAGTTTTTGGAGTGGCGATGTTTTGCAGATTTTCTTCAATATTTGAAAATAGATTTTCAATTAGGCCCCTAACTGATTCTCAAATTATTACTTTTAAAGGATTTTCTAACAATAGATTTGCAGAAGCTGTAGACGGACTAAAGGCGGTAAATGGAGCAGATCCTGCAACTCAACTTTCAGTGGGGTTGGGAGTACTGAAGATGGTGGCAGATTTAAGACAACCGGCTCCAACTCCTCAACTTTAATTTATATATTTTGATTATTTCAGTTTTTATTGTAGCCAGGTTTGAAAAAGATACCCCAAAATTATATAATAGGTTAAATGTTATTAATCCTAACCATTCTTGAAATCGTCATTGCCGCAGTTTTAATTGCTCTTATTCTACTTCAAATGCAAGGAAGCGGATTGTCAGGTGCTTTTGGGGGTGCAGGGCAATTTTACAGGTCAAAAAGAAGTATAGAAAAATTGTTAATTTGGGCAACAGTTATCTTTAGCGCTGCCTTTGCAATTGTTTCTTTGCTTCTTCTGATCCCGCGCTGAATTTATGATTTTTCTTAAAAGAAAAAGACTAGTTTTTTGGCTTTTAAAAGCCTATCTTAAAAGATGGAGAAGAACCATATTTACTTCTTTTATAATCGGCTTACTTGGTTTTTTCCTTCTTCGCTACGGGGTTAACTATTTTATTCCCCTCCTTCCTTTTGTAACAGAAGAAAAAATAGGCATTGAAGGAGCCTTTACCATAGAAGATCTTCCTCCGACAATTTTATCCAAAGTCTCGGTTGGGTTGACAAAGCTTGATAAAAACTATAACGTAGTTGCCGCTACTGCCAAAAAATGGGAAGTAAGGGACAACGGCAAAACCTATATCTTCTATTTAAACGACAATTACTATTTTAGCGACAAAACAAAGCTCACTTCAGAACTTGTCAAATACGACTTTAAAGACGCCACAACGCAAACTCCTAATAAAAATACGATAATTTTTAAGCTTAAAGACAACTATTCCCCCTTTTTGGTCACGGTAACAAGGCCAATCTTTAAAAACGGCTTTGTGGGGATTGGTGACTATAAAGTTTCCTCAATTAATCTAAACGGTGATTTTGTCCAATCTATAAGCCTAAGATCATTAAGGGAGCAAAATAAAGTTTTGATTTACCAGTTTTACCCAACAGAGGAAGCTTTAAAAACAGCCTTTGTACTTGGCGAAATTGACAAAGCAATGGGGCTAACAGATATTGAATTTGAAAATACTTCTTTTGACAAGTTTCCAAACGTTTTCGTAGAGAAAAATTTAGATGACCAAAATTTAGTTACTGTTTTTTATAACATACGAGACAAAAATCTTTCAGACAAAAGGTTAAGGGCGGCGCTTTCTTACGCAATTCCGGATGAGTTTGAGCAAGGCAAAAGAAACTACGGTTCATTTTCTCCAAATTCTTGGGCATCAGATGCGGTCCTAACTACATATACTCAGGATTTTGAGCACTCACAACTGCTTTTGGCTGACTCTGATACATTTAAGGCAGATAAAAGCCTAGGGTTTGAACTGAAAACATTTCCAAAATACAAACAAATAGCCCAAAAAATTAAGCAGGCTTGGAAAGAGATTGGAATAGAAGTAACTATTACAACGGTTGACACGTTTCCCGAAACCTTCCAGATTTTCCTGGGAGACTTTAAAGTTCCAAAGGATCCTGATCAATATGTATTGTGGCACTCAAACCATGTATCTAATATAACAGGATATAAAAACCTAAGAATTGACAAGCTTTTGGAAGACGGAAGACAGACAGTTGATGTTAGTGAAAGAAAAAAAATATACGCAGACTTTCAAAAATATATTCTAGACGATCCGCCCGCAAGTTTTATAATCTTCCCCTACAAATACGAGGTTAGTCGAATATAAGCGGGGATATTAGTCTCAATTCTTACTAAAAACGTCTAAGAAGAATATAGACTTTTCGAGATGGAGCGTCAAGTGGAATTATTCCTGATGGGGCTGTTCTGATTTTTCTCTCCTTTGTAGTTGGTCAACATCTACAGTTCTGCCTCTTCCCTCTGCAATATCTCTTATTCCCTGAGCCACACCTTCATGAAGTCCTGGAACGGCATCGAGATGACTCCAAACTTCAGTTGATGACGGAGCACGTTCTCCACCAGCAGTTGGACCTGAAGATAACTGAGACATAAAAACTTCTACAGGGATTAATGTTATCCCTACATTAAAAACATTACCTCCTCCTGCTTCAAATTCTGCTTTCACGCCTTTCATTCCATCCTTAAGCCTTGGCATTATTTTTTCAAGTCGGCCCCACCTGTTTTCAGCGGACCTTGAAGGTAAGCGGATTCCGCTTCTAACTCTATTTATAAACCTTCCCAATCTTCCTTCCATAATAATCTAATAATAACACCAAATTATTAGTTGTCAATGTGGGAAATATAGGCTTTTAATTTTTGTTGCGGAGAAATGCGAGGATATCCCAGTCATTTCTTGTTTCTAGCTAGAGTTTCTACTAAAAATACATAAGAAAAATTTGATTTCTATTTTTCAATAAAAAGCTTTAATCTAAGTTTCTTGTGATAAGTAATTGCAAATCTGTGGGCCTCATCCCTAATTTTCATTATCATTAAAAGAGCTTTTGAATCCTTAGGAAGTTTAATTTCAGAAAGATCTGAAGTTATAATTGTCTCTTCCCTTTTGGCAAGGCCAATTAGAGAAATTTGTACATTTATGCTTTGTAATACTTTTAATGCAGCTGATACTTGTCCTTTTCCTCCGTCTACCACAATTAAGTCAGGCATTTGCCACTCACGATGTTTTAGTCTTCTTTTTAAAACTTCTGAAAGCATGGCAAAATCATTTGGTTTTCCTTTATAAAATCCTTTTATCTTAAACCTTCTGTATGAGTTCGTATCCTTTTCTCCGTTTGTCAGAACAACCATTGAGGCAGTTGCGTTTTTACCCTGGATATTAGAAATATCAAAGCACTCTATTCTTTCAAGTTTTTTAACAGGTATGCCGTTGGCATTTAATATATCCATTAATGAATTTAGGCTTTGTTGTAAAACATCTTGTTTAAAGTTTGGATTTTCTTCATAAACAAAGGGCTTATAAAAGGAACTTGTAATCAAATTAATAGCATCAATTTGATTTTGGATAGACATTGCTACTTCAAAGTCTTCTTTTTTTGAATACTCATCTCTTTCTTTCTCTAGGTCTCTGACAACTTTTTTGGTTTTACCATTTAGAAAATCAATAATGTGTTTGACTGTTTTTTTATAAGTTTTATCATTGGTTACTTGGGGACAAGGACAAAGACCCAGGTGGTAATAAAGGCAAAGTCTTTTTCCATGTCTAACTACTGATTGGTATGGGAATATCTTTCTAAGTATTTTTAAAACAGTTCTTAAAGAAGTAGCAGAGGTATATGGGCCGAAATATAAAGATTTGTCATTGTTTTGTCTCCTAACAATAAAAATAGCTGGATATTTGTCTTTTGTGGTAATTTTTAAAAGCGGAAAAGCCTTGTCATCTTTAAGAGAAATATTAAACTTAGGTCTGTATTTTTTAATCAGTCTTTCCTCAAGCAAAAATGACTCAACCTCACTTACCACGCTGATTGTTTTAATCTTATATATTTGGGAGACTAGATTTTTGGTTTTTTGCCCTAAATCTTTATTTAAAAAGTAACTAGAGACCCTTTGTCTGAGGTTGAGGGCCTTGCCCACGTAAATTATTTGCCCTTTTTTGTCTAAAAAGAGATATACGCCTGTATCCAATGGTAATAATCGATATGACAAGGACGGTACTTCCAACTGCGACACCTCCAATTAACATCCAAATGCTTAAAAAAAATGGAACAATATAGATTTGCTTGTAAACATTGTCGTTTGCTATGGCAATTCTAATTGTGTCTGTCTTATTTGTCAAAAAGGAAGTTTTATCAAAAGAAAAGCCAACCTCTTTTGATCCAAAGGGAGGAATGTTTTCAACAGAAATAGTTTGCTGGCTAGGCATAAGCTTCTCAGAACTTATAAGAATGTTTTGATTTGGAGACATAATATCGCCGAGGTTTTCAACCGTAACCGTTGCCTGAATTGGAAAACCCGCAACAAAGTTTTTTTGGATATTTAGCTTTGGTTTTAGAGAATATCCTTTTAAAGTAAAGGCGTTTGCAATTGTGACATTTACGTCTTTTTTATTTAAATCATTGCTGAATTTGTATCCTCCTGCCGGAACAGGGTATGAGCTGTTAATGCCGCTTATTGTAAAGGCTAAATGGTCAAAATCAAGTAGATCGAAATAATCCACTCCTTTTGTCGTGTTTCCCCATGTCGGATCAACCATAATCCAAGTCTTTTTATCAAAATCATAAAACTCTGGCCATGCGTGCAAGATGTCTTTGACAAAAGATAAAGGTCTTTGGCTTGAGTTATCAGTATAGGCAAAACCGTTTATTTCCCTTGCCGGAATTCCCGCCGCGCGGGAAAGAGCTATAAAAAGATCCGTAAACTCAAGGCAGACTGCAGAGTCCGGATTTTTTAAAACATTGGCTGCCCCAAGCCTTGGGCTGTTTGATTCAACTCTTGAAAAATCATAGGTTAATTTATCAACAACATACTCATAAATAGCTTTTGGAGTTTTTAGCTCATTGGCTAGTTTTTTAACCTGGGGGTTTTGGGTTTCCCAGTACTTATCTTGCTCTAAATACTCTTTTTTTTGCTTTTCGGTTAAATTCTCCTTTCTTGGATTTAGATAGACCCTTGCCTGACCTTCTACTTTTACGTCTATCTTTTTTGCAGCAGGCAGTAAGTATTGGGCAAGCCAGTTTCCGTCACTATCTATATAGACATTTGTGGGTTTTGGAGAAATGTCTTTAATTGAAATGTCCTGATAATTGGTTGTTGGAGGAAGAGCGATTTCGGTTCTTGTCTTAAAGAGATTATTGTTTTCCAGATGGTAGGCAAGATTAAAATCGTAGATCTGAAACTTTCCAAAAGCAAGGGAGATTCCTGATTCCTCAAGGTCGGACCTTGTAAAGGTTATTGAATTACCTGTTGCATTCTTTAAAGCGTGGGAAAGAGCAGGCTTAATAAAAGTAGGTTTTCCCAAAAATTGTGGATAAATAACTGTTACATTAAAATTCTCAAAATCGTTTGCGCTTGAAATTCCCGGAATATTTACATCCCAAACATTTTTTAAATCCTGCGCAATCTCACTTGTATTAAAAGAGAGCTTAAAGTTTAGTTTATTGTTAAGGCCCAAAACCTTGCTGTTAAAAGGAACGGTAATCGTACTTCCCGTGTCAGTTTTTTTAATAATTGGAGTTATTTTCCCGTCGTTATCTTGCGCGGTTAGATTTCTGATATCAGAAAATCCAACGGTGATATCATAGGAAGAGGCATAATAATTTTGGGTTAAGTTGGTAAGAGTAATATTTAGATTTACATCTGTGTCAGCCGAACCAAGAATGTTGTAGGTTACGCTGTAATCCGTAGAAAAGTTTTTTGCGCCATGGGAAGTTTTTACAAAAGAGAAAAAAAGAATAAGGACTATAAAAAACGTTAATAATTTCCTCATGGAAATATTATAGCTTATTTAGCCAAAATATTTGCTTAAAAAATGGCCGGTATATGAGGCTTTGTTTTTGGCAATTTCATTTGGAGTACCAACTGCTACCACTTCCCCGCCCTTTTCTCCGCCTTCTGGACCAAGGTCTATTATATAATCTGCATTTTTAATTACTTCAAGGTTATGTTCAATAACAATGACCGTATTTCCGCTTTCTACAAGTTTTCTAAGCACTGATAACAATTTTTCCAAATCTGCAAAATGAAGGCCTGTTGTAGGCTCGTCCAACAGATACAAGGAGTTTGCCCCTTTTTTAGATAGTTCTGAAGCAAGTTTTACCCTTTGTGCTTCTCCGCCTGAAAGAGTTGGCGCCGGCTGCCCTACTTTTATATATGACAAGCCTACATCGTTTAAGGTTTTAAGCTTATGGGAAAGACCGCCGACGTTAATGAAAAAGTTAGCGGCTTCTGCCACGCTCATTCTTAGGATGTCCGCAATGTTTTTGTCATTGTATTTAACCTCTAAAGCTTCCCCATTGTATTGAAGACCGTTACAGACTTCACAGGTAATATAGACGTCTGGTAAAAACTGCATTTCTATTTTTATTCTTCCCTCTCCTTCACACGCTTCGCATCTCCCCCCTTTTACATTAAAAGAAAACCTTCCAGGGCCGTATCCTCTTATCTTTGCTTGCTTTGTTTTGGAAAACAAATCTCTTATATAATTAAATGCTCCGATATAGGTTACAGGATTAGATCTTGGAGTTCTTCCAATAGGTGATTGGTCAATTAGATAAATGTTTTTAATGTTTTCAAACCCGCTAATTGATTTGTATTTTCCCGGCTTTTGTCTGTGATATGGATTATTTTTTTGCATTAAAGCGTGGTACAAAATATCGTTAATAAGCGTGGATTTTCCGCTTCCCGAAACTCCTGTTACGACAATTAATTTCTGCAGAGGAAACTCAACAGTTATGTTTTTAAGATTATGTTCATTTGCACCTTCAACAATTAGTCTATTACTGCCATTAGTGTTTAATAAAACATTTTTGGCAATACTTTCTATTTTTCTCTTTCCTGATAAAAACTGTCCTGTTAGCGAATCTGGATTATTTTTAATCTGTTCAACCGTTCCTTGGGCAATAATTTTTCCACCCTTTTCCCCTGCTTGCGGTCCGAAATCAAAAATATAATCAGACTGCTCCATTGTTTCCTGGTCGTGCTCAACGACCAAAACCGTATTTCCCAAATTTCTTAATTTCTTTAAAGTATCAATCAGCTTTTGATTGTCTCTTTGGTGAAGTCCAATCGAGGGCTCGTCCAAAACATATAAAACTCCGGTAAGGCCTGATCCTATTTGTGAAGCAAGCCTAATTCTTTGTCCTTCTCCTCCTGCCAAGGTTTGGGCGCTTCTTGATAGAGTCAAATAATCAAGGCCAACGTCAACCAAAAAAGAAAGTCTCTGTTTAATTTCTTTAAGTATTAATTTTGCGATTTGGAGTTGTCTTTCATTTGAGGATTTTGACAGCTCGTCTATAAATTTAAAGCAATTTGAAATTGACATGTCTGAGATGTCAACTATTGACTTTTGGTTTATTGTTACCGAGAGCGCTTCTTTCTTAAGCCTTGCCCCAGAGCACTGACCACATGTTTCATATCTCATAAACTTTTCAATCTGTGATCTTATAAACATTGAATCAGTTGATTGGTGTCTTGCTCTTAGCTCATGCAGTATCCCCAAAAAAGGCTCTTCTATTGAAGTTTGTCTTCCCCATCTGTTTTCTCCCAAAACCGTGTATCTTTTTTCTCCGGTTCCGTATAATAAAAGATCTTTTTTGTCTTTGTCGATTTCAGACAGTCTTTTCTTTAGGGAAATGTCGTTTTCTTCACAAAAAGTTCTGAAGGTTCTTGAAAACCAAGTATCATGGGAAAGCAAATTAAAAAACGGAGTTATTCCGCCCTCTGCAATGGCTAGGTTTTCATTAAACACAAGATCTCTGTCCACGTTTAAAACAGTACCAAGTCCGCTGCACGTTGGGCATGCTCCGTGCGGCGTGTTAAAAGAAAATATTCTTGGTTCAATTTCCGGGATAAAGATGTTGCAAACAGGACAGGCAAACTTTTCGCTGAAAAGTTCATCTTCCAGTTTTTTGGGTTTATCCGGTATTTCAAAACCACTATCTTTAATAATGGCAATAATTAATTCACCGCTTCCAAGCTTAAGTCCTTGTTCAACGTCTGCGGAAACTCTTGATTTATCAGTTTTTTCCGTTAAGACAATACTGTCAATAACAGCTTCGATTGTGTGCTTATTTGTTTTAATCAAAACAAAATCATCATCAACGTTAAAAACCTGACCGTCAACCCTAATTTTTTTATATCCTCTTTTTTTAAGATCGGAAAAAAGATCCAGGTATTCTCCTTTTCTATCCTTGACAATGGGAGCAAGAATTAAAAGCTTTAGATTCTTAACATTCCTTTTACTAAGTAAGTCAAATAAAGCTTTTACTATTTGTTCTTTGCTCATTTTGGTTATTTCCCTTCCACAATTTGGGCAATGGGGATGGCCAATACGGGCAAATAAAAGTCTTAAATAGTCATATATTTCAGTCACTGTTCCAACTGTTGATCTGGGATTATGTGAAGTTGATTTTTGGTCTATTGAAATTGCAGGAGATAAACCCTCTATTAAATCAACGTCTGGTTTTTTCATTACCCCCAAAAACTGTCTTGCGTAAGAAGACAAACTTTCCACATATCTTCTTTGTCCTTCTGCGTAGATTGTGTCAAAAGCGAGTGAGGATTTGCCGCTTCCTGAAAGACCTGTAAAAACAACCAGCTTTCCCTTTGGAATCTCCAAGTCTATGTCTTTTAAATTATTTTCCCTTGCTCCTTTTATAATAATTTTATCCATGTTTTTGGAAGCTATATTATATACAAAAACTTAATGTAATGGAATATATCAGTATTGACAATTCCCGTTAATTTTTCTAATATCACAAGGGACATAAAAAATGTCAAAAGTGTTCTATAAGTCTTTGGGAAAGACACAAACATGGCCTGATTTATACCAAATAAACCCATCCTCGCTAACCTACGACGATGTTTTACTTCTGCCACAAAATTCTGACATTAACTCAAGATCTGAAATCAATACAACAGTTGCTTTCGGACCATATAAGTTGACTACTCCAATAATTGCAGCACCTATGGACACCGTTGTCGGTGAAAAAATGGCAAGAGAACTAGCCCGCCTTGGAGCGATTGCAGCAATGCCAAGAGAAAACATAGGAGAGAAGGCAAAAATTTGTAAAAAACTTTCAAACGAGGATATACCTTGTGTTTATTCAGTTGGCATAAAAAACGGTTTTGAGGATGCAAAGCTTTTGAAACAAAACGGTGCAAAAATAATTTTGGTTGATACGGCTCACGGCGGATTAAGTAGCTTAACAGAGCTTGCCTTGAAAATTAAAAAAAAACTTAAGGTTTATGTAATTGCTGGAAATATAGTTTCCTATAATCAAGCCCTATCATACAAAAAGCTAGGAATTAATATGGCAAGGGTTGGAGTTGGTGCGGGTGGTACTTGTATAACAAGACTCGTTGCAGGATCTGGTTTTCCGCAGCTTGCATCCCTTTTTGAAACAACTTCGGCCGGTATTCCCGTAATAGCAGACCAGGCTATACGAAAACCGGCAGATCTTGCCAAAGCGATAGCTGCAGGTGCCGTTGTCGCAATGATTGGAAGCATATTCGGAGGAACAGATGAGACACCAGGGAAAGTAATCAACGGTAAGAAAATAGTCAGAGGTCAGGCATCAATTACTTATATGAAAGATAACGGTGTATTAGAAAGCAAATTCAGAGCTGCTGAAGGAGTAACGACAACTGTAAATGTAAAGGGGCCAGTTGAAAACGTTGTAGAACAATTGATGGCAGGGTTAAGGAGTGCGATGAGCTATAGTGGCGCAAAGACAATTAAAGAGTTTCAGAAAAAAGCCATCTTTGTTAAAGTCTCAAGAGCGACTTTAAACGAAAATATCCCCTGGCTTGAAGGTACAAAAGTAACTCATATTTAAGTATTGAAAAAAAATCCCAAACCTCATATAGTCATTTCACAATGATTGAAAGGGATTATTCACTTAATTATCACGTAGGTTACTCAAATACCAAGAAAACCTTACTTAAAAAGATTGTATTCTGGCTGTCTTTATCATTTGTTTTATTAATTGTATTTTTATTTATCAAAAACATTTTCGTTAAAAGTAATGACAATACTTTGGCAGCCAATCAAATTATTTCTCCTTTGGCAAAAGTAACAGAAAGCGTTTTGGCCCAAAATGATAGTTCTGTTTTAGACAACGAAGGATTAAAAAATGTTGTTGAGACTTCTTTAGAGGGTACAACTGCAAAATATGGAATAGCAATCATTAACTTAAAGTCAGGACAGCAATATTTTTATAACGAACATAAAAGATTTGAAAGTGCCTCACTTTACAAACTTTGGGTAATGGCGGTAGTCTTTCAATGGATAGAAAAGAGAAAGCTAAGCTTAGACGATAAACTAACAGAGGACATAAAAACTTTGAATGAAAAGTTTAAAATCCAAGAGGATTTGGCTGAAAAAAAAGAAGGAACAGTTTCTTTAAGCGTAAAAGAGGCATTGGACTTAATGATTACAAAGTCTGACAATTATGCAGCCCTTTTACTGGCAGCCAAGATTAGACTTTTTAACATTACGGCTTTTTTAAATGATTTTGGACTAAATGATTCAAGGGTTGGAACAGCATCTCCTTCTGCAGCGCCAACCACAACAGCATATGACACATCGGCTTTTTTTAATAAGCTATATAATGGAGAGTTTGCAAATTCTCAAAATACAGACGAGATGTTAAATCTTTTAAAAAGACAGGTTTTAAATGAGAAACTACCCAAAGATCTTCCCAAAAATACGACAGTTGCGCATAAAACAGGTGAGCTTGATGGTTTTTCCCATGACGCAGGAATTGTTTTTACACCAAACGGCGAATACATAATTGCAGTTCTTTCTCAAAGCACAAATCCA
>CAZUZF010000004.1:0-1167 GCA_964624955.1 uncultured Gammaproteobacteria bacterium | reverse complement strand
TAATTACCTAAAAGAAAGCCCTGGATCCACACTTTTATCAAATGGTACTTTTATTTCATCATCACTTAATTCATATTTCTCAATCTTGTAACCATTGGGAAATATATATGTGTTTTGCGGATTTTTGGTTATTTTTATTCTTTCTTTTTTCCACCATTCATAGCTTAAATACGGGTTATTTGCAGCAGGCGGCGCAACTATAATGTAAGTAACTTTGTTTTTAGTTAAATAATTTGCCTTTTTATCTTTTCGTATTCTTTGTTGGTATAACAGAGCGTATTTTGGTCCGTATCCAATGATATCCGGTGTATAGACAAAATAACCAAATTCTTTTTCCTGCCCACTGAATACTTTTTGTGACATTTGGCTTAGAAACTTCCATGAGCTCTCGCTTATACCCATTCCCCTGTCTTTTTGAAAAAATTTTGCATCAACAAAAGCAGTTTGAAGATTTAAAAAGTAAACAATGGCAAAGACAACTATAAAAAGTTTTTTGTATTGTGAAGTTATAAAAGATGAAAAAATCAAAAAAACCAAGGGAAACCAAGGGATAAGGTAGAAATAAAGAATTGGACCTTTGTTTATAAAAGTAAGGATAAAAAATCCTATGTAAAAATATAGAAAGGAAAGATAGATTTGTCTGTATTTATTGTTTTTAAATTGTACAAATAAAAAGAAAATAAAAATAAGTGTTACTATAAAATTTCTAAAGTTAGGATCTGGTCTTACAAATTCAACCTGGCTTATCATAAGCCTAAATCTGTCAACGAACATATTGATATAGCTATATTTAATACTATCTCCGCTTTCTGGAGAGATGTATCGCAAAATTGAGTTGGTAAGTAAAAACTGATGTCTTAAATCAAACAAAATATAGTTTGACAAAGGAATAAGTATTACAAAGAAAAAAAGCAAATGCTCTTTATTTTTTGACCTAATTATTTTTATAAATAAATATAAAAAGGAAAGAATTGTAAAGGGAATGCCAATTGCCATCTCAAATTGAATGATAAGACCAAGCGTAAATACGTGCGCTACAAGATACCTTGCCTTTTGTGTTTGTAAGTATCTTATAAAAGTAAAAAAACCAAAGGGTATGACAAACATTGCACCAATCGGGTTGAAAAAGGTTGATGTATGAAAAGAGGTATATAAGGCAATAAGTAA
>CAZUZF010000003.1:0-36878 GCA_964624955.1 uncultured Gammaproteobacteria bacterium | reverse complement strand
CCTGTTAAAACAGCATTATATCTAATGGGAAAAATTGAGGAAGTGTTCAGATTGCCTTTAGTTCCAATGGAAGAGAAAAATAAGCTAATATTAAAAGAGGTTTTGAAAGGACTAGATTTAATATGAGAAAAATACCTGTTGGAATACTGGGTGCAACCGGAAATGTTGGCCAAAGGTTTGTGCAACTTCTGGATGGTCATCCGTGGTTTGAAGTAAAATATCTTTGCGCCTCAGAAACGAGCTTTGGTAAAAGATATGCTGATGTTGTGAACTGGAAAGTTTCTCCAAAAATTCCCCCAACATTAGCTAAAATGAAACTACGTTTATGTAAACCCGACTTTAATGCTGGAGTGGTATTTAGCGCGCTTGATTCATCAGTTGCAGGTCCTATTGAGGAAGAGTTTGCTAAAAATGGGTACGTTGTTATCAGTAATTCCAAAAACCATAGAATGGATAAAGACGTTCCACTTCTTATTCCGGAAGTAAACCCGGAGCATTTAGATTTAATAAAGGTACAAAGGAAAAGGCTTAAAGGAAAAGGCTTTATTGTTACAAATCCCAATTGCACAACTATTGGGCTAACGATAGCTCTTAAACCATTGCATGACGCATTTGGAATAAGTAAAGTTTTGGTTACTTCAATGCAGGCATTATCTGGGGCAGGATACCCAGGAGTTGCCTCACTTGATGCAGTCGATAATGTTGTTCCATATATAGGGGATGAGGAAGAAAAAGTTGAAACTGAACCATTAAAACTACTTGGTAGTTTTTTAAACGGAAAAATAGACGATGCAAATATGATAATTTCCGCTCATTGCAATAGAGTTAACGTAAGAGATGGACATTTGGAATCAGTAACAGTTGAACTTATTAAAAAACCAAGCATAGATAAAGTCTTAAAAGTCTTTAGAAATTTTAGAGGTCTTCCTCAAAAATTAAACCTTCCAAGTGCACCAGTTAATCCAATCATTGTTCGAATGGAAAACGATAGACCACAGCCTATTTTAGATAGAGATATTAATAATGGAATGTCAGTAAGTATTGGAAGAATTAGGAAATCTAATATTTTTGATATTAAATTTACACTTTTAGTTCACAATACTATACGGGGAGCTGCAGGAGCGGCTATACTTAACGCAGAGCTTCTAAAGGCAAATGAGCTTATCTAGTCTTTAATGTTAGGCAAAGAAGCAATATAATTACATATATGTTTTGGGCTGACAGCGTTGCTGACAAAATAATTAAATCGAGAAAATTTAAACCATACTGGGTGGATGATATGAAAACTCCCTCAGGTAGGGTACATGTTGGTGCTCTAAGAGGTGTTGTCATCCATGACCTTGTCTATAAAGCGCTTCTAGGTAGAGGGGTTAAAGCAAAATACACTTATGTCTTTGAAGACCACGATCCAATGGATGATATTCCCTCGTATTTAGATAGGGAAAAATTTGAACCCTATCTTGGCATGCCTTTATTTAAAATTCCCTCACCTGTTAAAGGTTTTGAAAATTATGCAAGATATTATGCAGCTGATTTCCAAAAAGTATTTAACGCAATAGGCTGCAAGCCTGAAATTATTTGGACGAAAGACTTATATACCAAGGGACTTATGAATCCAATGATTAAAGATGTTTTAGATAATGCTTCTGAGGTTAGAAAAATCTATGAGGAAATGTATGATAAAAAATTACCAAGCGATTGGTATCCGTTTCAAATATATTGTCCAAATTGCGGTAAAGTCTCAACAACGTTAGTTTCAGATTGGGATGGAGAATTGGTAACCTACGAGTGTGTAGTTGATAAAGTAAAATGGACAAAAGGCTGCGGACAAAAAGGTAAAATTTCTCCTTTCAGTGGTGATGGAGAAATTGTTGGAAAACTTCCCTGGAAAATTGACTGGCCTGCAAAATGGAAAGCAATAGGAATAACAATTGAAGGAGCTGGAAAAGATCACATGTCAAAAGGTGGCTCTCATGATTTGGCAAGCCAGGTTTGCAAAAGAGTTTTAAGTTATCCCGTTCCTTTCCCAATACCTTATGAGTGGATTTTAATAGGAGGAAGAAAAATGTCTTCTTCAAGAGGCGTTGGAGTTGCAGCATTAGATATGTTGGATATTTTACCCCCTGAGTTAATCAGATTTTTAATGACTAGAATTAAAGTAAATACACAGATTAATTTTGATCCGGCACAGCCTAATGTAATCGCAAATCTATTTGATGATTATCAAAAAGCTTCTGATGCATATTTTAACAAAGGCGATAGCGATCTTGCCAGAATTTTTGAGCTTTCTCAAGTTAGTGAGAATATTAAAAAACCTCCATCTGTTAGATTTTCACTTCTAACACAATGGGTACAAATGCCAAACATGGAAGGTGAAATTAAAAAAAATAATTTGCAGGACTGGGCTTTCTATGCCAAAAACTGGGTAGAAAAATATGCCCCTGAAAATGAAAAATTTACTGTACAAGAAAGTCTTCCAGAAATTGTAAGTAATTTATCTAGTGAGCAAAAAAAAGCCCTAGTTCAAATTGCAAACGAGCTTGATAAAAAATGGAAACCAAAAGACTTTCAGACAAGAATTTATGACATTGGAAAATTTTATGGATTAAACGGTAAAGATACTTTTACTGCCATTTATTTATCTTTACTTGGTAAAAACTATGGTCCAAAAGCTGCTTGGCTTATACTATCCTTAGACAAACAGTTTGTTAAAAAAAGGTTTAATGAGGTCTAGACCTGGAGTTTCTTCTTGTTAAATCAAATACTCTTTGGTGTCTTCTTATCCTTCTCCAAAGTCTCACTTTTTGATGATATGGTTCATCTTCAGATAAATGATTAATTACACCAGAATCTAATCCTTGAGGGGATATTTGCGTATTAGGTTTAGCAGCTTCATCTGTAATTCTATCTTTCTCTACCATTTTCGCCCCATTATATAACACTATATGGTTAAATTTTAAAAGTGGTATACTCTTTTTTGTGAAAAAGATTCTCATCGCAACCAAAAACTTGGGGAAATTTAATGAATTTAAAGATTTTTTAAAGCAATTATCTTTTGAGCTTGTTTCTTTGGAAGATTTAAAAATTGACAAAGACATTAAAGAGGATGGAAAAACATATAGACAAAATTCTGTCAAGAAAGCTTTGTTTTTTGCAAAAATCTCAAATCTTTTAACAATTGCAGATGATGGCGGAATTGAAATATCAGCACTGAATAATAAGCCAGGCATTCAAACAAGAAGATGGCTTGGGCATCATTCTACTGATGAAGAATTGATAAATCACATGTTTAAAATTTTAAAGATATTGCCTGATAACAACAGGAAAGCAAGATTTAGAACAATTGTCTCATTTGCCCTTCCTAACGGTAAAGTTTTTAGTAGAGCAGGACAAGTAAACGGAATAATTTCTAAAAACCCAAAACCAAATTTTATAAAAGGGTATCCTTTCAGGTCATTCTTTTACCTTCCTAAAATAAAAAAGTTCTTTTACGAAAACGAACTTTCAAATCTAGAGCAAAAGTTATATAATCACAGATATAAAGCTATCCAAAAATTAATACCTATTATTAAAAAATATGCTTGATATTAAATTTATTAGAGAAAATCCTGAACTTATCGTAAAAAAAGCAAAAGACAAGGGTATTGAAGTTAATATTGAACATGTACTAGAGCTTGATAATAAAGTTCGAGGGCTTGATACAATGGTTCAATCTCTTCGTGAACAAAGAAATAGGGCAGCAAAAGACAAAAATATTCAAAAGGGTAAGGAAATAAAAATAAAACTTGAACAACATGAACACGCTCTAAATGCAGTTAGGGAAGAATTAAATATATATCTTTTGAAAATTCCAAATATTGCAAAGGACGATGTAAAAGTTGGCAAAGATGAAAAGAATAATGAGGTAATAAAGAAAGTAGGAAATCCCACAAAATTTGATTTTAAGCCAAAAGATCACCTATTTTTAGGAGAAAACTTAGACATTATTGACGTTACCAGGGCTTCTAAAATCTCAGGTGCAAGATTTTATTATTTAAAAAATGATGGAGTGCTTTTAGAGTTTGCTCTACGACAACTTGCGCTTGATATTCTCTTAAAAGAAGGATTCATCCCCATAATTCCGCCTGTATTAATAAAAACGCAAGTAATGAGAGGGCTTGGGTACATGGAAAACGGCGGAGATAAAGACATGTATATTTTAGATAAAGACGATCTTGTTTTAGTTGGAACAAGTGAACAATCTATTGTTGCAATACACAAAGATGAAATTTTAAATGCCAAAGATCTTCCCAGAAGGTACGTTGGGTTTTCAACCTGTTTTAGAAGAGAAGCTGGAAGTTATGGAAAAGATACAAGAGGAATTTTAAGAGTTCACCAGTTTGATAAAGTCGAGATGGTTTCTTTTACCAAAGAGGGAGAAGATGATAAAGAACACGAATATCTTTTGTCCTTAGAAGAAAAGTTGCTTTCGGCTTTAAACATTCCCTACCAGGTTGTAAAAATGTGTACTGGCGATTTAGGTTATCCAACTGCAAGAAAATATGATTTAGAGGCCTGGATTCCCTCAGAGGGAAAGTACAGGGAAGTTACGTCAACTTCTACAACAACTGATTTCCAAGCAAGGAGGCTTAATGTTAAATACCAGGATGGAGATTTGAGAAAATATGTAAATATTTTAAATGGTACTGCGTTTTCCACAAGACCAATCATTGCAATTTTGGAAAATTATCAGCAAAAAGACGGTAGTATTTTAATTCCAAAGATTTTGCAAAAATATTTGGGTAAAAGTGTAATAAAATAGTAAAAGGAAGCTTTATTAAAATTTACTGCTAAATCAATCTAAAGTCCTCGTTTTGAAGCAAGCAAAATTTCTTGACATTAGACTTAAAATATTACAATATAAACTTAAGTTAAGTACTATTTTTAGATTAAAAGACTAGTTCTAAAAGAAAGGTAGGTGAAATATAATGGCAAAGAGAAGAAAGAAGAAGAGATAAATGGGTAAGCTATTTGGAGCATTACCAAATTTACCAATTGATCAATTGGGATCCCTCATCCTCAAGGTTGAGGGATTTTTTTTGAGGCTAGAATGTGCTAGACTTGAGTAAGTATGTTAAATATCTTTGGTAAATTATTTGACACAAACGAAAAAGAAATTGGCAAACTTGATACCTTAGTTGAACAAATTAATAGCTTGGAGGAAAAAGTCAAAAAATTAAAGGCTTTGGATTTCCCCAAAAAAACAAGGCAGCTAAAAGAAAGAGTAGAAGACGGCGAACCACTGGAAAGTATCATGGCTGAAGCTTTTGCCTTGGTTAGAGAAGCAGGTGTAAGAACATTGGGTTTAAGGCTTTTTGATGTTCAGCTTATGGCAGCAGCCTCTTTGGCCCGTGGAAAAATTGCAGAGCAAAAAACAGGAGAAGGAAAAACATTGTCTGCTACCCCAGCACTTTTTTTACATGCCCTTACAGGTAAAAGTGTTCATTTGGTTACTGTCAATGATTATTTGGCAAGAAGAGATGCTGGTTGGATGGGTCCAATCTTTAATTTTTTGGGATTAACTGTTTCTTCAATAATAAGCGAGCAGTCTTTTTTATTTGATCCCAAATTTACCAATAAAGAAGCTTTGGATGTAAGACTAATGCATTTGTCACCAATTGAAAGAAGGAAGGCTTATGAAACTGATATTGTTTATGGCATAAATTCCGAGTTTGGTTTTGATTATCTAAGGGATAATATGGCACAAGACAAAAATTCGCTGACACAAAGAGGTTTTTATTTTGCCATTGTTGATGAAGTTGACTCTGTTTTAATTGATGAGGCAAGAACTCCCCATATTATTTCAGCACCGGATGAAGAGCCAACGCAGAAATATTATGAGTATGCAAGACTGGTTGACAAACTAACGCCTGAAATTGACTACAAAATTGATGAGAAACTTAGAACCGCTCATTTAACAGACCATGGAATTGGAAAGATTGAAAAGCTTTATGGTATTGCCAACATTTATGAGAAAGACTTTGATACTGTTTATCATTTAGAAGCGGCACTTAAAGCAAGAACCCTATTTCACAAAGAAAAAGATTATATAGTAAAGGAGGGTGAAGTAATCTTGGTTGATGAGTTTACAGGAAGACTTATGATTGGAAGAAGGCTTTCTGAAGGGCTTCACCAGGCAATAGAGGCAAAAGAAAATGTATCAATTCAGCGAGAATCTAAAACACTTGCAACAGTATCACTGCAAAACTACTTTAGAATGTATGAAATTTTGGCAGGTATGACAGGAACTGCGGTAACAGAAGCAGAAGAGTTTCATAAAATTTATAAGCTTGATGTTATTGTTATCCCAACACACAAAGACATGATAAGAGGGGATATGCCAGATGCAATATACAAAACAGCAAGGGCAAAGTTTACTGCTGTTGCACTTGAAATTGAAAAAGCACACAAAAAAGGACAGCCTGTTTTGGTTGGAACAACCTCAATTGATAAAAATGAGATAGTAAGCGAACTTCTAAAAAGAAAAGGTATAAAACATGAAATCTTAAATGCCAAAAACCATGAAAGAGAAGCTGAAATTATTGCAAAAGCAGGAGAAAAAGGCGCAGTTACTGTTGCAACCAATATGGCAGGACGCGGCGTTGATATTATCTTAGGCGGTCAGCCTCCTAAAAATCCTGATGGAACTGATAAGAAAGATTCAAAGGAGTGGAGTCAATGGGAAAGGAGACACAAGGAGGTAGTAAGCTTAGAAGGATTATATGTTATTGGAACTGAAAGACATGAGTCAAGGAGAATTGATAATCAACTGCGGGGAAGAAGTGGAAGACAAGGAGACCCTGGTCTTTCACAGTTTTTTGTAGGCCTTGATGACGATATTATGAGGCTTTTTGGAGGAGATACAATTTCTTCTCTTATGACCAGATTTAACATGCCAGAAGACGTTCCCCTTCAACATCCTCTTGTATCCCGTGCTATCGAGCAAGCCCAAGTTAAGGTTGAAGGGTATAATTTTGATATCAGAAAACATTTGGTTGACTATGATGATGTATTAAACAAACAAAGAGAAATAATTTATCAAAGACGAAGAACAATTTTAGAAACAGATGAAAAATCCAGTAACTTAAGAGAGGATTTAATTGAAAAAATCCATGCAAGTATTGCCGAGATTGTAAATATGTATTTAGAAGGCTTTGAGGATGGAAAATCACCTTCTGAAAAAATGGCAGAAAGTTTCGGAACGATTATTCCCTTTGATGAACCGTCACTAAAGCAAATTGTCAGCCAGCTTGAGCAACTTAGAAGTTTGCAAGATAAAATAAACTTTTTAGTAAATATTGCAAATGATATTTATCAAAAAAGAGAAAAAGATATGGGAGAGGATGTTATGAGGCAGCTTGAAAAATTTGTCTCGCTTTCTGTTATTGATAATCTTTGGGTAGATCACTTAGACGCAATAGAC
This sequence comes from uncultured Gammaproteobacteria bacterium, assembly GCA_964624955.1. Lineage (GTDB taxonomy): Bacteria > Patescibacteriota > Microgenomatia > Levybacterales > UBA12049 > JACQHJ01. The sequence continues at coordinate 29,416 of CAZUZF010000003.1, read as the reverse complement.
AACTTAAGACAGGGCATTGGTCTAAGAGGATACGGCCAAAAAGACCCGTTAGTTGAGTACAAAAATGAAGCGTATACAATGTTTGAACAATTAATAAATGCAATAGATGATGAAATGGTACATAGAATTTATAAAATTCATGTCCATCAAAATCCACCTGTTGAAAATCCACTAGATAGACCTGGTGTTACCCAAAGTGCAGCAGGAGAAAATATAAACAAAGAAGTATCAGATAATCAAAAAACTATTAAGCCAAAGAAGAAACTTGGAAGAAATGATCCATGTTGGTGTGGAAATAAAAAACCAGATGGTACTCCTGTTAAATATAAAAATTGTCACTGGCCTAACTAAAATTCTTTATTGACAGTTAAGATTGTTAATGTATAATAAAAACATGAATAGCAGAGTTGACGTTTACAATAATTTTTCACCTTCATTAAGTTCCTATTTGAACTTTGGGAGGTTTATGGTATTGTAAGAAATAACAAATAACAAGCAGAGCCTCCCAAAAGGGAGGTTTTTTAATGGTAAAAATGAAAAACTATTACATAATTGATTTTGACAGCACTTTTATAAAGGTGGAAGCAATTGACGAACTTTCAGAGATTGTTCTTAAAGAAAATCTCGATAAAGATGAAATTACGAAGGAAATTAAGAAAACTACAGCTTTAGGCATGGAAGGAAAGATAAAGTTTTCAGAGTCTTTATCAAAAAGATTATCTCTTCTCCCAATAAAAAAGGAGGATATAGATAAACTAATAAAACATCTTAAAACAAAAATTACGCCTTCTATTAAAAGGAATAAAGATTTTTTCAAAAAACATAGTGATAATATCTATATTATCTCCGGAGGATTTAAGGAATATATTTATCCTGTTGTTAAAAAGTTTGGTATTTTAGAAAACCATATTCTTTCTAATAGTTTTATTTGTAAAAACAATAAGGTTTTGGGATTTGACAAGAAAAATATTCTCTCTCAAGAAAACGGTAAGGCAAGAGTCGTAAAATCATTACATTTAGAAGGAAATGTGTTTGTTTTAGGAGATGGATATACGGATTTTGAAATAAAGAAGCTAAACAAAAGCGTAAAATTTGTCGCCTTTTGTGAGAATGTAAAAAGAGAAAGCGTAGTTAAAAAAGCAGATTTAATAGTTCATAGTTTTGATGAGTTTTTGTTTTCCCTAAATCTCCCAAGGGCTCTGTCTTATCCAAAAAGCAAGATGAAGGTTTTATTAACTGAAAATATTGATAAATCTGCAGCAAGAAAATTTGAAGATCAGGGATACGATGCCGAACTTTTAGAAAATGCTTTGGATGAAGAAAGTCTCATAGAAAAAATCAAAGACGTCTCAATACTTGGTGTCAGATCAAAAACCGCCATTTCCAAAAAAGTTTTGGAAAATGCTCCGAAACTAATTGCCATAGGCGCATTTTGTATAGGGACTGACAGGATCGACCTTTTGGAATGTACAAAAAAAGGAATAGTTGTTTTTAATGCTCCTTACAGTAATACCAAAAGCGTAGTCGAGCTTACGATTGCGGAAATAATAGTTCTTTATAGAAACGTAATTGACAAAAATAATAAATTGCATCTTGGAATTTGGGATAAATCTGCAAGAGGAAGCCATGAAGTTAGAGGAAAACATTTGGGAATAGTGGGTTACGGAAATATCGGCACGCAACTTGGGGTTATTGCCCAAAGTTTAGGCATGGAGGTTTATTTTTATGACATAGTTGAAAGATTGGCGATTGGAAACGTAAAAAAATGCCAAACTCTTCCCAAGCTTTTACAGCTCTCTGATGTTATAACAATACATGTTGATGGAAGAAAATCTAATGTCAACTTAATAGGTGAAAAAGAGTTCAAAAAAATGAAAGACGGAGTCATATTCTTAAATCTAAGCAGGGGCTTTATAGTGGATATTCAAGCCTTACGTAAATATATTGTTAATGGAAAAATTAAGGGTACGGCTGTTGATGTCTTTCCAAATGAGCCAAACGGGAATGGAGAGAAATTTACATCACTGCTTAGAAACTTACCAAATGTTATTCTTACTCCTCACATCGGAGGAAGCACGGAAGAAGCACAAGAAGACATTGGAGAGTTTGTTAGTAAGAAGCTTATGGATTTTGTAGATATTGGGAATACTACTCTATCTGTTAACTTTCCGAATCTTAATCTTTCTCAAATGCAAAAAATTCATAGACTCATCCATATCCATAAAAACGTTCCTGGAGTCCTTGCAAAAATTAATACTGCTCTTTTTGAGAGCGGTGCAAATATTGAGAATCAAATCTTAGGCACAAATGATATAATTGGGTGTGTAATTACAGATATTAACAAAAAATATTCGGATGATTTACAAATTAAGCTTAAAAATATAGAAGAAACAATAAAATTAAGAATATTATATTAAATGAAAAAAGTCTTTTTTACAGTTGGCCCTTCCCAAAATTATCCTACGGTAGCAAAACATTTAAAAAATGGAATTACCAATAACATTTTATCCATTTCTCACAGAGGTGATTTATTCCATCAAATGTTTTCTGAAAATGTAGGATTACTTAAAAAACTTCTAAAAATTCCATCAAGCTACAATGTCTTTTTCATTTCCTCAGGAACTGAGGGGATGGAATTATCTATAAATAATTGTGTGGATCAAAAAAGTTTTCATTTAATAACAGGAGCATTTGGTGATAAATTTTTTAATATTGCAAAAGGCCTGGGTAAAAAGGCAGAAAGCCTGAAGGCTAACTTTGGAGAAAGAATAGATAGTGATAAATTAAAAAATCTTAACTTATCCAATTATGAGCTTTTGTGTGCTACAGAAAATGACACAAGTGGCGGAATTTACTTTCCAATGGAAAAAGTTTATGAGATTAAAAATAAAAATTTGCTTATAGCGGTTGATAGTGTTTCCGCAGTTCCTTTTGGAAATTTAAATTACAAATATCTTGATTTGGTATTTTTCTCGGTTCAAAAAGGCTTTGGTCTGCCTTCAGGACTTGGTATAATAGTTGTGAGTCCAAAAGCATTAGAGAAAGCCCAAAAACTTTTAAAACTTAAAAAAGATATTGGTACGTATCACAATTTTCCAACCCTTTTATCTTATTCTAAAAAAGCAGAGACTCCTGAAACGCCAAATGTTTTGGCAATTTATCTGTTAAATAAAGTCTTAAAAGATATGCTTTCATACGGGATTAGTAAGATTAGAAAGGAAACTGTACGAAAAGCAAAAATTATTTATGAATTTTTAGATAACAACTCATATTTTGAACCACTTGTAGGAGATACAAATGTTCGCTCACAAACTACAATTGTTGCAAAAACAAAAGGATCATCTAAGGATGTAATCAGCTTTTTAAACAAAATTGGCATATTTGTAGGTAGAGGCTATGGAGAAAATAAGGATAAACATATTCGTATTGGTAATTTTCCTTCACATACAATAGAAGACGTTAAAAGACTAATTAAAGCTTTAGAAGAATTTATTTAAAGTCTTAATGCTTTTTAAAGATAAATTTATCAAATATTTTTTGGCCTTTCTTATTTTTTTAATAAGTGCTGTTTATATTACATATCCTCTTATTTTTAACTTAGGAAAATTCATAACAGGTTTTGGTGACCAATATTTGGAAGCTTACGTAATGAACTGGGTGGTTCACTCACTTTTTACAAATCCATTAGGTATTTTTGAAGGCTCTATTTATTATCCTTACTTAAATCCAATTGCTTATTCGGAAACTTTTATTACTTCAAGTGTTTTGGGAATAATACCATTGGTTTTATTTAAGGAACCAATTGCAATAGTTAATTTTACCCTGCTTTCTTCAATCTTTATGGTTGGATTCTTTACCTTTGTTCTTGCTTTTTACTTAACCAAAAATTTTTGGGCATCTTTGATCTCAGGACTTTTACTTATTTTCTCACCTGTATTGTTGGATAAAAAAACCCATATTCAAATTCTTTCAATTCAATGGATCCCAATATCTATTTTATTTTTTATTTATTTTACAAAAACCTTTAAATCCCGTTATCTTTTCTTGTCTTTGCTTTTTTTTCTTTTACAAATCTACAATAGTTTTTTACCGGCTTACTTTTTAATCTTTTTTTATTCCATTTACCTTTTCTTTCTTTGGCTTAGAGATAGAAAGACAATAAAGAAAATATTTACAAGAAATAATATATTAATAGTTTTATTTTCAATACTTTTAGTTATACCAATAATTAAACCATACCTGGATGTAAACAGAGAATATAACGCAAAACGGGATATAAGAGATGCAATTCACTTTGCTCTTCAGCCTGAGGACTTAATTTACCCAAATGAGCACACGATCTTTCAACCTTTGCTTATGAGCATATCCAATACTCAAAAATATACAAGGACAGATGAAATAAAGACGGGATATATTGGTTTGGTGTTTAGCGTTCTTTCCCTTTTTGTAATTTTTTACTGCATTAAAAGATTTAGGAAAGGCAATATTTTACAAAAAAGCTTTTTAACAACAGGACTTTTAGGTTTAATCTTAAGTTTTGGTCCTGCACTTCATTTTGCAAGACAAACTATTCATTCTCCTTTTCCCGTTATTTTGCCCTACGCGCTTTTTTATTACATTATCCCTGGCTTTTCCGGTTTTAGAAATTCTGCAAGATGGGAAATTCTTTTTATATTTTGCCTTGCTGTTTTAATTGCTTTAATTTTACCCATAATTTTAAAAAACTTTAGAAAGGCTTTTCTTATCTATTTAGTTTTAATTTTAGGAATTGTAGCGGAATATAATTTCCCAATGAAATTTTATAAGGTTTTATCCATAAGTGAGTTTCCAAAAGTTTATGAGTGGATAGATGCTACACCAAAAAATTCAGTCTTTATTTTTATGCCTATCTTTAACTGGAATTCCCCAAATTCAGCTATAGAACTTGAAAGGGAGTATTTTTACACAAAAAGCTTTAGAAAAACTGTAAATGGATATAGCGGTTTTTCACCTCAACAATGGCAAAAGGATGTTTTATATCTATTTAATAATTTTCCAAGAGCAGAGTCTATTAATAAAATTAAGGCAATGGAGGTTGATTTTATAGTTGTTAATAAAGATCAATATGACAGCCTTTATAAGAATAAATATTATCTTTTAGGAGATGGAAATTATGTTTTATCAAATTTAAACAAGAATGAAGGACTTGTTTTAAAAGAGAAATTTGGTGATACTTTTGTTTATGGTTTTGTTGATTAGCTTAAATTTGCTATGATTTATATGCATGAGTAAAAGTATTCATTATCAAAAGCTTTTAAAAAAGTGGACACAGAAACATAAGGATTTACAAAAGGAAATTTTTGAAAAACACAAAGAAGCTTTTGACTGGCTTGAGAACAATTCAAAGCAGCTGGCGGTTGGTTCAATAGCAGGCCTATATCTTCTTACTAACCCAATCATTCCTCAAATTCCTGCTTCATTTTCTGCAAACGCTTCTCAACAAGAACCTGTAGATAAAAGAGTTTTTCTTATTTACGATTTAAAAAACGTATTGCCTGCTGATGTAAGGCCATTAACTTTGGATGAGGAGGTAAAAGTAACAGAAGTATTATCCAGGACTTTTGGCATTGGGGTGAAAGGAGAATTGTTAGGCAAAAGGCTTAACACCCAATATGGAATTATAGGTCAAGAGCAGCATTTAGCAAGATTTCCAGGAGACAGTATGTACGCTCATTTTGAAAGCCCCCAGGAAGCTATGGAATATGGAAGTTATGGAATGGCGCCAGGGCTTGGTGCTTTTAGATACTTTGCCAATTCAAGGAATGAAATGACAGTAGAGGATAATTTAAGAGAAAAATATTACATAGCGGTTCAAACCTTTTTATCCCCTGGTTTTAATGAAAATGTAAAAGAATTTATGGATTTTTTTAAGTACAGAAAGATGCTTTTGGTAAATCCCAACAATGGAAAAGCAATAGTAGCCGTAATTGCAGACTCTGGTCCTGCTTCCTGGACAGGTAAGCAATTGGGTGGCTCTCCTGAAGTGATGAGATATCTAGAAAGAGTAGACGGCTCACAAAGAGGACCTGTACTGTATTTTTTTGTAGATGATCCGGAAAATAAGATACCTTTGGGACCTGTTAGTTTATAATATAAAATAAAGATTAATAAAATTATGGCAAAAAAACATTTTTATTCACATTTGGTTGAGACCACGCATATAACTTTGGAAATAGCAGAACTTGATGTAAAATCTAAGGAAAGAGTTCATTTATTATCCTTGGTTGAGGCAAATATACATACGGCAGTTGTTTCCAAGGTATTAGATCAGTTAACCCCTGAAGATAAAAAAATATTTTTAAAAAATTTATCATTGGAAAACCATGATAAAACCTTATCTCATCTTAAAGAGAAGGTTTGGGATATAGAGAATAAGCTTAAAAACGAAATAGATAAAATTGCAAAAGAGTTATTGGAAGATATAAAAGAAACTAAAAGTCAGGATAATAAATAACCGTATTTTTTAAGGTCTACTTTGTTTTCTACATTAAATTTTATTCCTTCTTTTCCAAGCATTTGTTTTTGAATATGGGCTCCCCCAAAGGCATAGCCACTAGAGATTTCTCCCTTTGAGTTAATAACTCTATGACAGGGAATAGTTTGCGAGTCGGAATTTGCATGCAAAGCAAATCCTACTACCCTTGGATCGATGGATAAAAGTTTTGCAATTGCCCCGTAAGTTGTAACCTTGCCTTTTGGAACTGATGCCACAAGATCGTAGACCTTATCAAACGTATTCATTTTATAAGAATATACCAAAAAATGAGGCTTACAACAATCCTATAAATCCCAAAGGAAATGAAGCTATGGTTTTGTAAATATCTTAAAAATAGCTTTACAACAATAATTGCCACTATAAATGAACAAATAAATCCAGTTGCAAGGATAGACCACTGGCTCAAACTAAATGAAAAATTGCTTTTTAACATATCAAAAAAAGTTGCTGCAAGCATTGTCGGAACTGCAAGTAAAAAGGAAAACTCTGCGGCTGCTTTTCTTTTAGTTCCCAAAAAAAGAGCAGAAACTATGGTTGACGCAGACCTTGATACGCCTGGAATAACAGCAATTGACTGAAAGACTCCTATTAAAAATGCGTTTTTAAGAGGCATTTTCTCGATTGCATCAACATGGTGATCTTTTTCCTTATATAAAAGCTCTAGGATAATAAGTAAAATTCCACCAATTAGTAAAGCAAAAAGAGTAATGTAAAGATTTCCGAGTAAATATTGTTTTATAAACTTAAAAAGTATAAATCCAACAATTGCGGTTGGAATAAAGGAAGTTATTATCCTTTTCCAAATTTGTCTGCTTTGAAAAAAAACTTTAAAATACAAAACAACTATTGAAAGTATTGCCCCAAGCTGAATTACTATCTCAAAGTCTTTTACAAAATCTGTTTGTTGTATTTTTAAAATTTCAGAGGTAAGGATAAGATGTCCTGTTGAGGATATGGGCAAAAATTCGGTTATTCCTTCAACAATTGAAAGAATAACGGCCACAATGTAGTCCATAAACTTAATTATACTATTATTTTGGTTTATTTTAATTACAAATATTTTGATTGCAAAATAAGACCTTATTGCCTACAATTAAGTCAAATGGCAAGAACAAAAAAAATAGAAGAAGAGATTGTTTGGGATAAGAAAAAAATCTTTATAACTTTTGTTTTGGTAGTTTTAATTGTTTTTGTTGGCCTTAAGTTTAGATCATATCTTTTGGATCAAAATTATTCAAAAGCTCCTCAAAAAACTAACCAGCAGGTCAAGGGTGTTGATACTAAAGAGCTTTCGAATAGTATAAGGGAGGGAATACAGTCAAATATTAATAATTTAAAAACTCAAGCTCAAAATCTAGATGTTGCTGAGATTGCGACCTCTTCCCCGCAGGTACAAAAAATTATTAACGATTTAAAGTCTCTTCAAGATTTACCCAAAAGCCAACTTAAAAGTACTTGTGAGAGAATTTGCAGCGGGCTTTAAATGAAAGATGAGAGAGAAGCTTAAAAAAATATTAAAAGTTTTAGGTCCTGGATTTATAACCGGCGCTGCAGACGATGACCCCTCAGGTATCGCAGCTTATTCCCAAACCGGAGCAATGTTTGGGTATTCCCAAAGTTGGACAGCTCTTTTTTCTTTTCCTTTTATGACAATTGTTCAGGAAATCTGCGGAAGAATTGGTCTTGCAACTGGAATGGGACTTTCAGGAATAATCAGAAAATATTATCCAAAGTGGATTTTATACTTTGCGGTTTTTGTTTTATTTTTTGCAAATACTATAAACATTGCGGCTGATCTATCTGCCATGGCAGCTTCAGCAAAGCTTGTTATTAATCTTCCCTTTGTCTTTTGGTTATTTGTTTTAACAGTAACTACCGTAACTTTGGAGATTTTTGTATCATACCAAACTTACTCAAAGATTCTTAAATACTTAACATTTTCTCTTTTTGCCTATATCTTTGCTGCTTTTGTGGTCAAGCAGGATTGGATTAGAATACTTAAGTCAACTGTCTTACCCACAATTTACTTTTCCAAAGAATATCTATTAAATATTGTTGCCATTTTAGGAACTACCATTTCACCCTACCTTTTTTTCTGGCAGGCTGATGAAGAAGTTGAGGAAGAAATCATGCATCACAAAATTGCAAGCATGGGGAGGGGAAAGCCTCATATAACAGGCAAAGATATTAGGCACTTAAGGCTTGATACGGCAATAGGCATGTTTTTCTCAAATCTGGTCATGTTTTTTATAATCGTAACCACTGCCTCAACGCTTAATGTTAATGGGATAAGAACCATTGAAACTGCAGATCAAGCAGCTTTGGCTCTAAGACCAATTGCAGGAGATTTTGCTTTTTTACTTTTTGCCTTGGGTATTATTGGAACAGGGCTTTTGGCAGTTCCAATACTTGCTGGAAGCGCTTCTTATGCAATTTCTGAAAGCTTTGGTTTTACAACAGGACTTAATAAAAGATTTTCGCAAGCCCCCACTTTTTATTTTGTTATTGCCCTTGCCACACTGCTTGGCCTAATAATTGGATTTTTGCCTTTTAAACCATTTGAAATACTTTACTGGGCTGCAATACTTAACGGACTTTGTGCCCCAATTTTACTTATCCTTATTATGCGGATTTCAAATAACAAAGAAATTATGAATGGGAGGACAAATCCGTTAGTTTCTAATATAATGGGCTGGGCAATTACATTAGTCATGGCCATTGTAGCTATTTTTGTTTTATTTTCATTTTTAATTTAATATGGATGACATTTTAGTTAAAGCAAAAAAAATCTTAGAAAAAATAGATATTGATGAAAAAAGATACTCGGCGTCTTCAATAGAGGCGCAGTCAACAGATCCTTCATTTTGGAAAAACCCGCAACTTGCTACAGCTAAAATGAGGGAATTGGCAAACTTACAGGAGGAAATTGCAGACTATGAAAAACTTTCAGACTTAATCAATGCAAAAGACGTGGGTAGTATGAAAGAACTGGTCGAGAGACTTGAGAATCTTTTGTATTTCTCGAATCCATATGATAAGGGTCCTGCAATTTTATCTATTCACTCCGGTCAAGGCGGGGTTGAGGCAATGGATTGGGCAAATATGCTTAACAGAATGTATACAAGGTATTTTGAAAAAAAATCATGGAGCTTTGAAACAGTTGAGGAAGTGAGAGGAGAAGAAGCAGGAATAAAAAGTGTTGTAATTTCTATAAACGCAAATTTTGCCTATGGATATTTAAAGCATGAGGCAGGAGTGCACAGACTTGTTAGGCAATCTCCTTTTAATGCAGATAAACTAAGACAAACTTCTTTTGCCTTGGTTGAGGTTTTGCCAATTATTGACAAAGAAAATGATACTCTTTTAAAAGAGGAAGATTTAGAGTGGGATTTTTTTAGAAGCGGAGGCAAGGGAGGACAAAATGTCAATAAAGTAGCAACAGCTGTAAGGCTAAAACATAAACCAACAGGAATTACAGTTACCGCTTCCGGAGAAAGATATCAGGGGAAAAACAGAGAGTACGCATTAAAAATACTTCGTGCAAAGCTTTGGCTTTTATCAGAGGAGGAGAAGAAAAGGAAGCAACAAAGTCTTAAGGGAGCGTATAAAACACCAGCTTTCGGAAATCAGATAAGATCATACGTTTTGCATCCGTATAAAATGGTAAAAGACCTGCGAACAGGTTTTGAAACGTCAAATGCGCAAGCTGTTTTGGATGGGGAAATAGACCAGTTTATAGAAGAGGAGTTAAGGCAGCTTTAGGGTTGATAAAATGGGTAGAATATGGTTTACTAGATGAGGGGGTGAAAGTTTATTTTAATGGAAAAAGAACAATTAGATCAAAAAACGCAAGAGCAGCCTTTAATCAAAAATTTCGATAAGGAAAGTTTCAAATCAAAATATTCTCCTAAAATTATTGTTGCTTTAACCCTGGTAGTAGTTGTTGGAATACTCACCGGCTTTTTCCTTTCGTCAACAGGCGGAAAGAATGCAACTTCGCAAACTGGTGGAATCTTGAATTTATCCGAAGCGCCCAAAGGAACAGTAGTTGGCTCTGATGATACAAAGACTTTTAAGGATGTTGTCGAGGGAACTTTAAAAGAAGGCGGAATAGAAGGTGAAGGCGCTTTTCATCTTGAAAGACCGGGCGGAGAGAGCCAAAACGTTTATCTTACTTCATCAATCGTAGATCTTTCAAAGTTTGTAGCCAGAAAAATAAAGGTCTGGGGAGAAACGCAAAAAGCTCAACACGCTGGCTGGCTTATGGACGTAGGAAGAGTTGAGGTTTTGTAATGATAAAACTAGATAAAGTATCCAAAAAATTTGCAACAGGAACTCTTGGTCTTTCAGATGTTTCTCTATTAGTTGATAAAGGAGAATTTCTTTTTTTAGTTGGTCCAACAGGATCTGGTAAAACTACACTTTTTAGGCTTTTAATAAGAGATACTTTGTCAACAGAAGGGACTATCTTTGTCAACGAATTCGATGTTGCAAAGCTTCCCAAAGGAAAACTCTCTTCTTTTCGGAAAAAGATAGGGGTAGTTTTTCAGGACCTAAAACTTTTGGCAGACAGAACTATTTTTGAAAATGTAGTGCTTCCTTTAGAGGTTTCCGGAGAAAATGCAAAAAATGCGTTAGTTAGAGTTGAAGAAGTTCTTAGACAAGTTGGTCTTTTAGAGCATCGGGATAAGTTTCCCATTCAGCTTTCAGGAGGAGAGTTGCAAAGAACCGCAATTGCAAGAGCTCTTGTTCTTTCCCCGGAAATTCTACTTGCTGATGAGCCAACAGGCAATTTGGACCTTGCGACCTCATGGGAAATAGTAAAGCTTTTATCGGATATAAATAAAGTGGGAACAACGGTTATTATGGCAACACACAACACTGATATTGTAAAAAGCATGAATAAAAGAGTTGTTCATTTGGATAAAGGAAAGATTGTTAAAGAAGAAAGAGGCCACCATGAGGGCAAAAAGCATGAAGAAAAGCAAGAAGAAGAAAAACAAGAGAAAACAGAGGATACACAGCAAGCCCAAGAAAAATCCCATAAGCCTCAGCACAGTAACAAAGAGCAAGAAAAAGATGATAAAGAAAGGGAGGAAAAACAATGAAATATATAAGTACAGCTGCAAGAAACATTAGAAGATCGCCGTATCAGGCATTGGCTGCAATTTTAATAATGACATTAACTTTTCTGGTCGTATCTTTCTTTACTTTTTTATTAGTAGGCTCATCTAAAATTATTAATTTTTTTGAATCAAAACCACAAGTTACCGCGTTTTTCAAAAATGATGCACCCCAAGCTGATATAAACGCTTTGGAAAATCAGCTTTCCCAAAGCGGAAAAGTAGCATCAATAAAATATGTTTCCAAAGAAGACGCCTTAAATATTTACAGGGAGCAAAATAAGGATGACCCACTTCTACTTGATTTAGTTACAGCAGATGTTTTGCCAGCTTCATTTGAAATTTCCGCAGTAGAAATTGAAGATTTGGGAGAAATCTCAGACGCTTTGAAAAAATCCCCAATTGTCTCTGAAGTAATCTATCAAAAAGATGTAGTTTCAGCATTAACTAACTGGACAAATGCGGTTAGAAAAATTGGAATTGCGTTAATAGTTCTTCTTTCTTTAGTTTCCATTTTTATAATGGTGACAATAATTAGTATAAAAATATCGCACAAAAAAGAAGACATAGAAATAATGCGTTTAATTGGCGCAACGAGTTGGTATATAAGATGGCCTTTTATCATTGAGGGCATATTTTATGGAGTTATTGGTGCTGCAATTGGTTGGGCAATCTCAACCGCAACGCTTTTATACGCGACTCCATTTTTAGAATCTTTCCTAAAAGGTATTCCGGTTATTCCAGTTCCTTACATTGATCTTCTAATACTTTTAGGATTTGAACTGCTTTTGGCAACCCTTCTTGGTATTATCTCAAGCTTTCTTGCTGTACTTAGATATCTTAAATGAATTTATGTTCTATGAATCTTTTAAAAAAACTATTCATATTTTCAATTTGTCTTTTGGTCCTAATTTTTTCTAGCGCTTATTCTCTTGCTGAAACAACGCCAACTCCCATCCCTTCATCATCAACTGCAGCAACCATTCCTGAATGCGCAGAACAAAAATTAAACAATGATCAATGCGTAGAATACCTTAAGAATAAAATAAGTGAAAAAGAAGGAGAGAAAAAAACTCTTTCTTCCCAAATTGGCGTAATAGATAATCAGATAAAATTAACTGAATATCAAATAGCGTCTACCCAGGAGCAAATAACCGATATCACATTAGACATTGATACAGCTACCAAAAAAATATCAGGCCTTGAAAAATCTTTAAATGAACTGGTTGAAGTTTTAATTAACAGGGTGGTTGCAACCTATGAAGTGGGAACAATACAACCATTGCAGATTCTTCTTACATCTTCAGATGCTTCTGATTTTTTATCAAGGCTTAATTATTTAAAAAGAGCCCAGGCTCATGACAAACAACTCATCTACCAAACACAGCAGGCAAAAGTAGACTATGCAAATCAAAAAGAAATATTTGAAGAAAAAAAGGCTAAGGTAGAAGCATTAAAAATTCAGTTAGAACAGTATACCAACCAGCTTGCACAGGACAAAAAAAATAAGCAAGCTTTGCTTGAAGTAACAAAAAATGATGAAGCAAGATATCAAAGACTTTTAGAGCAAGCGCAAGCTGAAAGGGCGATTGTTTTTGGAGGGGGAGTAGATTCTTATATGAGAGATGTTAATCAAGGGGATTCTATTGGCACAATAGCTTCATACGGCGTAAGCCCTGGTTGTTCTACAGGAGCTCATTTACATTTTGAAATACAAAAAGACGGATCAGTCCAAGATCCAAATAATTATTTAAAGGGAGGAGTGAGTTTCTCCTATTCTTACTCTCCTGATAGTTATAGCGTTTATGGAACAATAAATCCAACAGGTGAGCTTCCTTGGCCTTTAAATGAGCCTATTATAATAAACCAAGCTTACGGATCACACAGTTTTGCCAAAAACTTTTATTCAGGGGGAGTGCATACTGGTATTGATATGGATTCATCTTCAGCTACAGTTAAAACAATCAAATCTGGAAAATTATATGGCGGATCTTATAACTGCAGGAATGGAAAGCTCTATTATGCAAAAGTTATACACGATGGAGGACTTACAACCTGGTATCTTCATACGATACCTAATTGATTTTAAAATAAGAATTTATTAAATGAGAGCAATAATATTTTTAATTGCTTTTTTATTATTATCTAGCATATTTCCCAAATCTGCTTTTGCCGCAATTACCTTTACAATATCTAATCCTACAATTACGGGAAACGATGAGATAGAAGTTGATGCTGAGATTTCAGGCTTGATAATTTCTAGCTGTTCAACCTCTGGTTGTTACCTACAAGCAGAGCTTAAGGTTTTAGATGATTCTAAGGATTTTTTTGGTTATACATACAATAATTCTGGGGAATATGTTGATTATTTTAGTTCTCCCTCTTCGACTGAAGAGATTAAAACTAAATTATTCAATTTTATTCCAGTATCAGGTGCATGGTTTGGAAAGCTAAAGGCCAAAAACAATCCAGAAAACTCAAATTACATAGGACCTGGTCAGTATACAATAAGGTTTAGAAGATTTACTGGAAATAGCACAAGTCCTACAAGCGGAGACTCCAATACTCTTACTATTACCTTAAATGCGCCAACGCCCTCGCCTTCGCCTACCTTAACACCAACGCCACAACCTACAAATACACCTACTAATTCACCAACGCCAACAAAATCTCCAACGCCTACCCCAACCACAAAACCAACTGCAACACTAACTCCTCTTCCAAGTCCTACCAAAACCCCAACACCAACACTTACATCAACTATTACTCCAACAGTTCAAGCAAATGTTTTAGGTATCTCTCAAAGTAATGATAGCTTAGAAAATACAAATGGTGACAGTAAAGACCAAACAAAAGCTAGCGTTCCAAACAAACAAAAAAGCAATGTAATTGGAGTTGTTTTTATATCTTTGGGAGTACTTTTTCTTTCTCTTTGTGGTATAGTAGTTGCCTTATCATATAGAAACTTTTTAAAGACAAAAACAAATGGAATCTAAAACTATTATATCCAATAACCTAAAACAAACCCAAAGATTTGCATCTGATTTTGCCAAAGCTCTCAAAAAAGGAGACATACTTTGCCTTTACGGAAATTTGGGAAGTGGTAAAACAAGCTTTGTGCAAGGACTTGCAAAAGGCCTTGGTATTACGCAAAGAATAATTTCCCCAACCTTTATAATTGCAAGGCGATATGAGATTGGCGATTTAAACCTCTATCATATAGATCTTTATAGAATTCAAACAATTTATGATCTGCAAGGCATTGGGATAGATGAAATTTTAAAAGATGATGAAAATATCACTGCAATTGAATGGGCTGAAAAGCTTTTTGATTTAATGCCTTCAAAACGAATTGATTTACAATTTGAATACATAAATGAAACCACAAGGAAAATAGTAATCAAAAAATCATGAATAGTAAAATTGATCGGGCGGTAAAGATACTAAATAAAGGTGGAATAATAGTTTTTCCAACCGATACGGCTTTTGGAATTGGCTGCAGGATTGATAGCCAAAAAGCCATTGAGAGACTATTTCAAATAAGAAAAAGACCAACCAATATGGCAGCTCCTGTTTTGGTATCAAGTTTACAAATGGCAAAAAAATATTGGGAGGCTGACACACAAGAGGTTGAGGAAAAACTAATCAGTAGATATTGGCCTGGGGCATTAACAATTGTTTTAGCCGCAAATAAAAGTCTAGTTCCAGATCTGGTGAGGGGCGGAGGAGAAACTGTTGGTATAAGAATGCCCCAATATAATCAAATATTAGAGGTTATTGAGAAAGTTGGTGTTCCCATTTTAGCTCCCTCTGCCAATATACATGGTGAACAAACTCCTTACTCAAAAAATATGCTGAATAAATATATTGTTCAATCGGTTGATTTGGTACTAGACGGGAAATGTACTTTAAAAAATGCCTCCACAGTTGTCGATTGTACTCAAAAGCCCTGGAAAGTTTTGCGTTACGGCGCTTTAGATATTAAGATATAGATATGGCAAATGTATTAACCATAGACACATCAGATAATAAAAGAATACAAATTGGCTTAAGTATTAATGGAAAAAAAGAAATTAAAGAAATTATAGTATATTCAAAGAATTTAAAATCTCAAGCCTGTTTGGCATTAATAGAAAAAGTCCTAAAACAAAAAAATCTTAAACCAAAAGACTTATCGGAAATAAAAGTAAATAAAGGCCCAGGTTCTTTTACGGGCCTTAGGGTTGGAATCTCGATTGCAAATGCCCTGTCTTTTTTACTTAAAATCCCAGTAAATGGAAAACAAGTTGGAGAATTGGAAGAGCCAGTATATAATTAAGTTATGCTCAAACTTTTATCTCATTTCTTTACCCCGCAAACTTCAAATAATTATAGACCTAAAGTCTTGCACCATAAAATTATTTTTCTCTTTATCATTTTCTTTTTCTCTGGCGGAATCTTAATGTCTGTTGTAAAGACTAATTTTCCACAAGTTTTGGGTATTGCTTCAGATGTCTCAATTGATCAATTACTGGTTTTAACCAATCAAAAAAGACAAGAGAATGGATTACCACCCTTAACTTTGGATGAAAAATTAAATCAAGCAGCGGCAGGAAAAGGAAGCGATATGCTGTCAAAAGGATATTGGGCGCACATTTCTCCGGATGGAACAAGCCCTTGGGTATTTATAAGAAATGCTGGATATAACTACACCTTCGCAGGGGAAAACTTGGCAAGAGGGTATACAAACTCTTCAGATGTAGTAAATGCCTGGATGGCAAGCGATTCGCATAAGCAAAACATACTTTCAGGAAATTATGCCAATGTTGGCTTTGCTGTTTTAACGGGAAATTTAAACGGAGAAGAAACAGTATTGGTTGTAGAAATGTTTGGAACAACTACACTTGCAAAAGTACCAACAAAACCAGAACAAGGAATTGCCGAAGTTGCCCAGGCCTCTGTAGAAAGGCCTAAACAAACGCCTGTTGTAAATGAGCAAACTGAAAAGAGAGCTACTCCGTCTAGTAATTCAGAAGAAAAAATGCAAACTTTTGCAAAGGAGCCGACAACGCAGATAAAACCTCTTATTAATGCCCAAAATTTTTCTTCCAATATCGCAAGAATTGCCGTAACAATATTTATGTTTGTCTTTATACTGGATATGATAATAATTGAAAGAAAGAAGATTTTAAGGTTTGTGGGGCATAATCTGGATCATATTATGTTTCTTGGTCTTATTTTGGCTCTAATTTTAGTGATTATTAAAGGATATATAATTTAATGATTAAAAAATTTGTAAAACATTTAAACTATTATTTACTGATTTTGATAATTTTTAGCGCTGGGGTTTTGGCTACTGCTTTTGCTTCTCCAGATTTAAATCTTCAAGTTTTAATAATTATTATAACGGTAGTTTTATACGTATGCTGGGGTCTTTTACATCACAAGCTCAATCACGAATTAACCAGAAAAATAGCAATTGAATATTTGTTAATAGGCCTGCTAGGTCTTTCAATAATATTTTTCATATTCTTGGGAGGAATGTAAATGCTTATCTCAATAGTTACCATAAATTATAAAAAGGAAAATCTAACAGTTTTATGTATGGATTCTTTATACCAACAATTTAGAGAAGAGTTTGAAAAAGACAAAATAGAACTTATTATTGTTGATAACGCTTCAGGAGAAAAAGACATTAAAAAGATAGGAAACCACATTAAAAGAAAAAAATATAAAAATATTAAACTGGTTGAAAGTAATATTAATCTAGGCTTTGGCAAAGGATGTAATCTTGGAGAATCTAAAGCAAGTGGAGATTACATGTTATTTTTAAACAACGATACGGTTGTCAAGGATGCGGGAGTATTAAAGATGGCAAGATATTTAGAAGATAATCCACATGTATCTATTTTAGGAGGGCAACTGCGAAACAGGGATGGATCAATGCAGCCGTCTGCAGGCAGCTTTTATAATCTCCCTAAGGTATTAATGCTTTTATTGGGATTTCAAAGACTTGGGCTTTTAGATAAAAGTCCAAAGCAAATAGTTAAAGTTGATTGGGTAAAGGGAGGACTTTTGATGATAAAAAAAGACATATTCGAGCGTCTTAAGGGATTTGATGAAAAAATCTTTATGTATACAGAGGATATGGAGCTTTGTTACAGGGCAAAGCTTAAAGGATACCAAGCGTATTTTTATCCCTTTACCTATGTCTTGCACGCCGAACACGGAAGTACCAATCGAACTTTTGCAATTGTTAATATTTATAAAAACCTTTTGTATTTTTATAGAAAACATAAAACTAGATTAGAATATTTTTTTCTAAAACTAATAATGGTTTCAAAAGCATATCTTCTTATTCTAATTGGTACTATTTTTAAAAACCAATATTTAAAACAAACTTATAGAGAAGCTTTAGAGGCTATTAGGTAGTAAAAAGATATGGCACAAAACCAAAGAACAGATTTATCAATAATAATTTTGACCTATAACACAAAAGACATTACTTTTGATGCTGTCAGATCAATAGAAGAAAATTACCCTGATTTGGTTGCATCTGGAAGCTATGAAGTAATCGTGGCGGATAACGGCTCAACTGATGGAACTTTTAAGTATTTTAAACAATATAAAAATAAAACAAAAATAAAAACATTTCATATTATAGATAACGGAGGTAATTTAGGTTTTTCAAAAGGAAATAATAAGGGTATTCCTTATGCAAAAGGAAGATATATTTTATTTTTAAATCCAGACACTATTGTTTATAAGCATGTGTTAAATTACATGATAGATTTCATGGATTCCCACAAAGACGCTGGAGCTTCGTCATGTAAGTTAATTAACAAAGATGGCAACCTTGATTTTAATTGCCACAGGGGATTTCCAATTCTCTGGAATGCATTTTGCTATTTTTCAGGACTACAAAGAATTTTTCCTAAAAGTAAGATATTTGCAGGCTACACATTGGGATGGAAAGATTTAAATACAACACATGAAGTAGATGCAATAGAGGGAGCTTTTATGATTGTTCCCAAAAGCATTGGTGAGAAAGTTGGTTGGTGGGATGAAGATTATTTTTTCTACGGTGAAGATTTGCAATTTTGTATGAACATAAAAAAACTTGGTTACAAAATATACTACATTGGCCAAAAGTCAATTATGCACATAGGCGGTGCGGCAAGCGGAATAAAACAACAATCACAGGAAATTACAACCGCAAATATTGAAACTAAAAAAATGCTGCAAAGGGAGCGTTTTAATGCCATGAGGATATTTTATAGAAAAAATTATAAAAACAAATATCCATTTTTCCTATACTGGTTAATTGATAAAACAATTGGTTTTTTGGAAAATAAAGCAATAGCAAGTATAAAAGTAACTTGAGTAAGCTTATTCTTGCCTTAACCAGGGGAATTTTGAAAAGTCAACCAAACTCCCAAATTTTTCTTTAAGAGTTGGGTAGCTTTGGTCTTTTTCACTTACTATTGGATTTTGTATAGGCCATCCTCCAAATTGTTTTGTAATCACTGGATCATTATATGATACAGCTGGCGTTGGTTTTCCCTCAAAGTAATTAGTAATCATATAGAAGTATTCTGCATCGTCAGTTCCAGTTACACAAAATGAATTTCCCATCCCCAAAGGTAAATAGACTGTATTTCTATTGTCGTCCCCTAAGTTAATTTTTACTGCTTTTCCAAAAGCAGGAGAATCTATTCTAAAATCTACAACTGCCGCCATAACTTGCCCTTTTGCCACATAAATAATTTTTTCCCAAGGCTCACTATGAAATCCCCGTATAACATTAGGCTTAGATCTTGCATGGTTGCTTTGCACCACATTTATATTTTTACCTAAAACTTTTTCCAAATCCCTAAGCTCTACAATTTCATGAAAAAAACCGCGATTATCTTCAAATACTTCTCTTTGATAAATTAAAAGACCAGGAATTTCTGTTGTCTTAATCATTTTGGGAAAGTTGGGATCGGAAGGGTCAATAGCAAGTTTATATTTATCATCCATATATGGCTAATATAGCACAATTTAAGTTGAGTTTACAAACAATACATGGTAAGATTAGAAAAGTAAATATGAAGCTATTGGTCACTGGCGGAGCAGGATTTATTGGTTCCCATTTTATTAATTATTGGATCAAAAACCACCCAGACGATAATATCATTAATATTGATAACCTCACCTACGCAGGAAGCATGGTTAATCTCAAACAAGTCATAGACAGCCCAAGACACCAGTTTGTTAAAGGCGATATTACGGATATGCCACTAGTTGAAAAAGTTATGCAAGGCGTTGATACTGTTGTTCATTTTGCCGCAGAAACGCATGTTGACAGATCAATAATAGATCCATGGCCATTTATCCAGTCAAATTTGGTTGGGACTTACACTCTCTTAGAGGTTGCAAAGAGAAATAACATAAAGCACTTCCATCACACGTCAACCGATGAAGTCTTTGGGACCTTGGAAATTGGTAATAAAAACCAGTTTAACGAAGATACAAGATACAATCCACGAAGTCCATATTCTGCAACAAAGGCAGGGTCAGACCATTTAGTTAGAGCGTATTTTTATACATATAATTTGCCAATTACAATCAGCAACTGCTCTAACAATTTTGGTCCCGCAATGTATCCCGAGAAACTCATTCCCCTTGCCATAACCAATGCAATGGAAGGCAAAAAAATCCCAATACACGGTGATGGTAAAAATGAGAGGGATTGGTTGTTTGTTGAAGATCATATATCTGCAATTGAGTTAATCTTACAAAAAGGAAAAATTGGCGAAACATATTTGGTAGGGGGATTAAAAAGCGGTATGTCAAATCTTGAGATTGTCAAAAAAATCCTTTCAATTATGGGAAAACCTGAAGATCTAATCCAAATGGTTGCCGATAGACCCGGAAATGATAGAAAGTATGACATTGATTGGAGCAAAATTAACAGAGAACTTGGCTGGGAGCCAAAACACAATCTTGATGATGCTTTGAAAATTACAATAGACTGGTACAAGGAAAATGCCGATTGGTGGAAAAAAATAAAATCAGGAGAATTTAAAGACTACTACAACAAACAATTTGGTGACCTTGGTTTTTAAATACTGCCAAAATCTTTATGAAAATACTTGGAACAGGCTTAAACGGTTTAATTGGCTCAAGAATAATAGATCTTCTAAAAGATAAATATACCTTCCAAAATTTAAGCAGGTCAACAGGTGTTGATATTACAAACTACGAGCAAGTCTTAAATGCAGTCTCCAAGTTTGACGGTAAACTAGTTTTACATTTGGCAGCCTATACTGATGTAAAGGAAGCAGAGAAAGAAAAAGGATTGAAGGACAAAAGCATTTGTTGGAGAATAAATGTACTCGGTACGCAAAACGTCACAAAGGCGTGCAGCGTAACAAACAAAAAACTTATTCATTTCTCAACAGACATGCTTTTAGGCGGTGACAAAATGCCGGAAGGCGGGTTTAGCGAAGGTGCAAAGCCAAACCCACTTAGTTTTTATGCAATTACAAAATACGAAGCGGAAAAAATTGTCCAAAGCATGTCAACACCGTGGATTATTGCCAGAACGGCATATCCTTATAGAGCTTCTTTTGAAAAACCTGATTTTGTAAGGTTTTTTAGGCAATGGTTAACTGAAAAAAAACCAATTTTAGTACTTACTGATAGGCTTATTAGCCCAACATTTATAGATGATTTGGCCAATGCTCTTGACATCTTAATAGAAAAAAACGCTTTAGGTTTGTATCATACAGTAGGAAGTCAAATAGTTAGTGTTTATGATGCCGCTATTTTAATTGCCAAAGCATTTAATTTAGATGAAAGTCTTATAGGAAAGACTACAAGGAAAGAGTTTTTGGTTGGCCGTCCTCCTGAACCCTTTTCATCGGCTTTGAACAATGCTAAAATAAGACAGCTCGGAGTAGTAATGCATACATTTGAAGAAGGACTGAGTATTATAAAGACACAATTATGACAATAACTTTTATAGGGCATGGATATGTTGGTCTTGTTACCGCAGCTGTTTTTGCAGATTTGGGTAATACAGTTTGGGTAATTGGGCATACCCCTGAAAAAATAGAAAATCTTAAAAAAGGAATAATCCCAATCTACGAACCAGGACTTTCTGAAATTGTCCAAAGAAATGTTTCTGCCAAAAGACTTTTATTTACCCTTGATTACGACCAAGCAATTGCCGCCTCAAAAGTGGTTTTTATTGCAGTTGGAACTCCTCCCAAAGATAATGGGCAAGCAGATCTTTCTGTTGTTTTTGAAGTGGCAGAAAAACTTGGAAAACATCTTGATGGATATACGGTTGTTGTAACCAAAAGCACAGTCCCTGTTGGTACTTACAAAAAAACAAAAGAGATTATTGAAAAAGTAAAACCTGAAAAAGCTGAATTTGATGTAGCATCTGTTCCTGAATTTTTAAGAGAGGGTCAGGCAATTTCAGACACACTACATCCGGATAGAATTGTCATTGGAACAGAAAGCCAAAAAGCCCAAAGTATTCTTATAGAGCTTCATGAACCAATTGACGGAAACTATGTTTTATCAAATATTGAAACAGCAGAAATGATTAAATATGCAGCCAATGCATTTCTTTCAACAAAAATATCTTTTGCAAACGCAATAGCAAAACTTAGTGAATTATCTAGTGCCGATGGTATAAAAGTATTGGAAGGAGTAGGACTTGATAATAGAATTGGCAGTCAGTTTCTATCTCCAGGCGCCGGATACGGGGGCAGTTGTTTTCCAAAAGACGTCAAAGCCCTAATTTCAATTGCCAATTCCTATGGTTATGATTTTTCTCTTCTTAAAGCAGTTGATGAAATAAATAGGCAGGCAATGGATGATATTGTCAAAAAAGCAAAGAAGCTTTTAAAAGACAATGTTAGAGGGAAAACAATTGCAGTACTTGGTCTTTCTTTCAAACCCAATACTGATGATATGCGAGACGCCCCATCAATCCCTATAATTAACGATTTGAAAAAAATGGGTGCAAAAATTAAAGCGTATGACCCAATTGCAATGGCAAATGCCAAGAAAATCTTTAGCGGCATTGAGTTTTGTGAGGATTCCTATTCCGCAGCAAAAGAGTCTGACCTTTTGATTGTTCTTACAGAATGGAACGAGTTTAAGCAACTGGATTTGTCAAAAATAAAAGATGTAATGAAAAACCCAGTAATTTTAGATGGAAGAAATATTTATAATCCTTTGGAGGTTGCAAGACTTGATATAACGTATCAGGGTGTTGGCAGATAATGAAAAAGATTTTAATTACAGGTATTTCCGGATTTGCAGGAAGTTATCTTGCGCATTCTCTCCTAAACTTAAAAGATGTTAAAGTAATGGGAACTTTTCATAGCCAAAAACATCAAGATCTAATTTCAGACATTTCCCAAAGCCTTGAACTCTACCAACTTGATTTAATGGACAGTCAAAGGGTTTTTGAAGTGGTAGCAAAAACTAGTCCTAACGAAATTTACCATTTAGCTGCCCTTGCCTCTGCTGCGCAAAGTTTTGAAGAGCCCTCACTTGTGATAACAAATAATATTGTTTCTCAGCTGAATCTTTTTGAAGCTGTAAGGAAAGTAGGATTAAATCCAAAAATAATGATTATTTCATCTGCCGAAGTTTATGGAATAGTTGGCCCCAAAGATCTTCCCATAGATGAAAACACCCCACTTAAACCTGCAAGCCCCTATGCTACTTCAAAAATAGCCCAAGATTATATGGGCCTTCAATATCACCTTTCCTACAACTTAAATATTATAAGAGCAAGGCCCTTTAATCATATAGGACCGGGTCAATCAGCCCAATTTGCAACCAGCGCCTTTGCCAAAAAAATAGCTGAAATAGAAAAAGGCAAAAGAGAGCCAATTTTAACAGTTGGTAATTTAGAAGCAAAAAGAGACTTTACAAACGTAAAAGATATGGTTAAAGCCTATACTCTTCTAATGGAAAAAGGAAGGGCAGGGGAAGTCTATAATATTGGTTCAGGCAAATCATATAAAATATCTGAAGTTTTAGATATACTTCTTTCATTTTCAGATGCAAAAATTAAGGTTGAGGTTGACAAAGCCTTACTTCGCCCAAGCGATAACCCAGAGCTTTTATGTGATAATAGAAAAGTAACTACTTTAACTGGTTGGAAGCCGCAAATACCAATAGAACAAAGCTTAAAAGAAATTCTAGAATATTGGAGAAAGAATGTTTAAGCTTTAAAGCTAATTTTTAAAGCTAGTGCATTTTAAAACGTTCAAGATCTGCTTCTACCATTATTTTCAAAAGCTGCTCAAATGATGTTTTTGGTTCCCAGCCCAATTCTTTTTTGGCAAGGGAGTAATCTCCCTTTAATTCTTTAATTTCAGTTGGTCTGAATAGTTTTTCATTTGACACAACATGGTCTTCCCAGTTAAGACCTACGTATTCAAAAGCAATCTTACAAGCCTCCCTTACGGAATATGTCTTATTTGTTCCGATAACATAGTCTTTAGGAGTTGGGTTTTGCAGCATAAGCCACATTGCCTCCACATAATCCTTTGCGTATCCCCAGTCCCTTTTTGAATCCAGGTTTCCAAGATGCAATTTTCCCCTACCATCTACCAATGGTTCTCCAAGTTCATTTAAAGGAAGATTTTTAACCCCGTTTTTAATACAGGCAACAGCAGCCGTTATTTTTCTGGTTACAAAATGCAAACTTCTTCTTGGGCTCTCATGGTTAAAAAGAATTCCTCCGCAGGCAAACATGCCATAAGATTGCCTATAACATCTTGTCATCATATAGGCATAGGCTTTGGCAATACCGTAAGGATTGTTTGCATCGCAAGCTATCCCTTCGGTTGCAGTATCTGCCTCTATATTTCCATAGATTTCTCTACTCGTTGCCTGGTAAAATTTGGCATTTGAAGCAAAATGCCTAACTGCTTCCATGGTTCTAACAGGACCTAATGCTGTTACCTCACCCGTATAAAAAGGATGGGTCCAGCTGTCAGCAGGGATGCTTTGAGCTGCAATGTTATAGACTTCGTCAGGTTTGCTTTTTCTAACAGCGCTTGCAATGCTTTCAATATCTATTAAATCTGCTGCCTCAATACCTATTTTTCCATATAAGTGAGTAATATTTTCCTGATAGAAGTTTGTAGTATGCCTTACAGTTCCTGTGACGTCGTAACCTTTGTCCAGTAGTAATTCCGCAAGGTATGAGCCATCCTGTGATGATACTCCAATGATAAGTGCCTTTTTCATGTAATAAATCTTTTACTTTACTTTAGCAAAAACTCATCCTTTTCACAAGAGCGATTTTAAGCTACAATTGAGTATAGAATATGGAAACTTGCTTGGTTGCCGGTGGCGCTGGTTTTATTGGTACACATCTTTGTAAATACCTTTTATCTAAAAACTTTAAGGTAATTTGTGTAGATAATTTCATATCAAGTAGTCCTAAAAATATTGAAAAGCTATTAAAAAACGATAATTTTAGCTTTATCAAGCATGATATTACTAAGCCTCTTTCAGACAGTGTAAAAGCAGACTATATGTTTCACCTCGCATCTCCTGCTTCCCCAAATCACCATAGCAAAATTAGCTACCATGCTTTTCCTTTAGAAACAATGAGAGCAAATACACTAGGCACTTTTGAACTTTTAAATTTTGCATTAAAAAATAACGCCAAGTTTTTGTTTGCCTCAACGTCTGAAGTATACGGAGATCCCCTGGAAAATCCCCAAACGGAGGAATACAGGGGAAATGTTTCAACAACAGGACCCCGTTCTGTCTATGATGAATCAAAAAGGTTTGGTGAGACAATTGTTTCCTATTTTGTGAGGGTTAAGGATGTAGATGGACGGATTGCCAGGATTTTTAATACCTATGGTCCCGGCATGATGAAAGAAGACAAAAGAATGATTGTTCAGTTTATATTACAAGCATTAGAAGGAAAGCCTTTAACAGTTTTTGGTGACGGAAATCAGACAAGATCGCTTTGTTTTATACAGGATATGGTAGAAGGTCTTGTAAAACTAATGTTTGAAAAAAACACAAAAGGTGAGGTTGTAAATTTAGGATCTGAAGATGAACACTCTGTTTTAGAATATGCTAGCTTTATTAAAAAACTAACCAATTCTAAATCTGAAATTATTCTATCCGAAAGTTTGCCTTTGGATGATCCCCATCAGAGAAAACCTGATATAGACAAAGCCAAAAGGCTTTTAAACTGGTCTCCAAAAATAGGACTTAAGGAAGGTTTATCTGACACAATAGAATATTTTAAGGGTTTATGATTTAATTATATAGATGAACGTAGTTATTGTTATTCCCACATACAATGAAGAAGGAAATATTGAACGCTTAATAGAAATCTTAGAAAACGATATTTTCCCCAAAATTAAAAACCACAAAATGTCCATTTTGGTTGCTGATGATAGCTCTCCAGATGGAACAGAAAATATTGTAAGGGAATACATGAAAAAATACGACAATATTGACATCTCTATTGGCAAAAAGAAAGGTCTTGGAGCAGCATATTTGAGGGGAATGAGTTATGCAATACAAAATTTGAATGCTGATGTAATGTTTGAAATGGATGCTGACCTTTTCCATGATCCTAATAAAATTCCCCAGTTTCTAGAAAAAATTGATCAAGGGTTTGATTTTGTGGTAGGTACAAGATACAGCCAGGGAGGATCAATACCAGCCGATTGGGGGATTCATAGAAAAATAATGTCAGTCTATGGAAATTTATTTATAAAATTATTGTTTGGGGTAAAAGGGATACATGATTGGACGGGGGGATACAGGGCAATAAAAAAAGAAGTGTTTTTAAAAGAAAAGGAAAAACTTGATAAGTTTACAGGTTATACCTTTCAGGTAGGATTTTTATATAACGCAGTTAAGGATGGCTTTAAAGTTGCGGAAGTTCCCTTTAATGCAAAAGACAGAACAAGAGGAAAATCAAAAATTCCAGGAATTGAAACGATTATAAGAACACTAATCTTTGTTATTACGGTAAGAATAATTTATGGCTCATTTGGAAAATTTCTGGTAGTTGGTGGAATAGGCTTTTTCTTGCAATTAATTGTCTATAGACTTTTGGTCAGTTCTACAAATTTTCCATTGGGAGTTTCCAATCAAATATCAGCCCAGCTTGCAATTTTTTCCAATTACAATTTAAATAACCTTTGGACATTTAAAAAAGAAAAATCGAGCACTCCTTTTTCCTACCTTAAAAAAATGGCAGCTTTTTTTGCAACTTCAAATACAGGAGTATTTTTCATCCAATCAGGACTTATCCAGCTTGGGGAAATATTATTTGGTAGGGAATTTCCTCTTCCTTATATCTATTTTGTCTTAGCAACAGGAGTACTTCTTATCTATAATTTTACGATGTATAGATTTGTAATCTGGCGCAAAAAACCTCATAAATGAAGAAAGTTTTATCAATTTTCAACTACTTAAAAACCTTTGATGGCCTAATTCTAATTGCAATTATCTTATTTGCTTCTTTTTTAAGGCTATATAGAATTGGCGATTACATGACATTTTTAGGAGATGAGGGAAGAGATGTGTTGGTTGTCTATAATATTTTACACGGCAAACTAACACTCTTGGGGCCAACATCCTCGGTTGGAGGATTTTTCCTTGGCCCCATTTATTATTATTTCATGGCTCCATTTCTGTTTTTATTTAACTATGACCCTGTGGGTCCTGCTGTTATGGTTGCCTTATTTGGAATCTCAACAGTATTCTTAATTTATTTTGTAGCAAATAGATTTTTTGGAAAAAAAGTTGCAATTTTTGCATCCCTTTTATACGCAGTTTCTCCTTTGGTTATAGCCTATTCCAGATCTTCCTGGAATCCTAATCCTTTGCCTTTTTTCTCGCTTTTAACACTGCTTACTGTCTTTGAGGCATTGCAGAAAAAAAGTCTGAAACTGTTTTTTGTTAGTGGAATACTTTTAGGAATTGCAATGCAGCTTCATTACCTTGCACTTTTCCTGTCAGCTGTAATTTTTTTCTATGTTTTATTTACAACATTATTTAAAAGTTTAAATAAAGATTCAATAAGAGATCTTATTAAAAGATATATAAGCGTTTTTATAGGATTTATAATTGGCTGGTCACCGTTTTTGGCGTTTGAATTTAGGCACGGGTTTTTGGATTTTAAAAGCATAACCGCATTTTTACTAACTTCAGGTAATACTGGAGCAAATGGCAATTTTTTTGTAACAGTCTTTGATGTATTTTTTAGACTGTTTGGAAGACTTATTTTTACCTTTCCACCCAAAGAGCAGTTTTTCTGGCACAGTAATCTTGTTTTAAATACATGGATTGCCTTTGTTTTAGTTATTGCCTTGTCTTCAGTAATTATCCTAGGTTTTTATTTTTATAAATCACTTAGGCAAAAAAACGATAGTTTCTATAAATATTCACTTTTGTTCTTTTGGTTAAGCTTTGGAATTTTACTTTTTGGCTTTTACAAAAAAGATATCTATGATTACTATTTTGCCTTTATGTTCCCCCTTCCCTTTATATTGGTAGGCCTGACTTTAAATTTTATTTGGGAGAATAAAAAATATTTAAAAAACTTTTCAAAGTATTTAGCCATGTTAATTTTTCTAATTATTTTAACCTTAAATCTTTACGGGATTCCTTTTAAGTATGAACCAAACAGGCAACTAAACCAGATGAGAACAATAGCTGATTTTGTTATGACAAAAACAAATGCAAAGCCTTTTAATTTTGCAATTATAACTGGGGGAAACAGCGATCATGCTTATAGATATTTCTTTACAATCTGGAATCATCCTCCAACTACAATACAATATGAAGGAGCAGATCCCCAAAGGAAGTCCGTTACTGACCAGCTTTTTATTGTCTGCGAAAGCGTACCCTGCGAACCACTTGGAAATTCTTTATGGGAGATTGCAGGCTTTGGAAGAGCAGAAATTGAGGATAGTTGGAATGTGTCGGTTGTAAAGGTATATAAGCTGGTACATTATAAAGGAGAATGAAAGTAAAGATTGTCTTTTTTGACTGCGATGGAATACTTCTTTTTGGAAACCCCTGGGCAAAAATAGCAAAAGCAGTAGCTTTGCCGGCAGGTCTAGATCTTAAATGGTATCTAGATTATTACGATAATAAGCTTTCATTTGATCAGTGGAACAAAAATATTGAAGACTATTACAAAAAGGGTGGTTTAAATAGAAAAACATATTACGAGATTTTGGATTTTAAAAACTACACTATCAATAAAGATGGAAAAGCTCTTGTTGAATATCTTAAAAATAAAGGAATTGAAATTGCCATTATCTCAAGCGGTTCAAAGGATTATGTTTCAAAAGTAGCTAGACACTTTGGCATAAAATATTGGAGGGCAAATATTACCGTTGTGTTTGATAAAAATGATATGTTTGTTAAATTTAAGTGCGTAGATGAAGATCCCAAAGCAAAGGTTGTTGAAATTAAATCTTTATGCAAGATGTTGAACATATTCCCACAAGACTCTCTTTTTATAGGAGACGCATATAATGATATGGATGCATTTAAGTTTACAAAAAGAGGAGTTTTGTATAAGACAAAAGATCCAAAACTTGAGAAACTTGCTTTCAAAAAGATTGATAACCTTTTGGAAATAATTGATATTATTGAAAGTATAAATGAGGAAAAGAAAACAAAGAAATAATTTAAGAACTCAACCTTGCCCTGTTTGTTCAACTCCAATGGGAGATATGCCGGGATCAAGAGATGCATATTG
>CAZUZF010000002.1:0-46643 GCA_964624955.1 uncultured Gammaproteobacteria bacterium | reverse complement strand
AACTTATCAAATAAGCATAAATATTTATCTTACAAAAATTGTAGACTTAATAAGTGAATATACGTCAGTTTTGCCGGAGCCTGTTTGGGCAATTATCTTTTTAAGCACTTTTCTTTTAATAGTGGCAGTTGCAGTAAGACAATTTAGAGATATAAAAAACATAAGCCAAAGTTAAGCTATGAATATTAATAAACAAAACATATTAATGATAACTATAGTTTTCGGGTTAATTATCATTGTGGTTTCTCTCTTTATCTCGATTTCAAATACTTCAAGCTTAAACCAAACATCTAATGGACAACAACCCTTATCAGACGACAGCAAGAATCATCATCAAGGCGTTGCAGTTAATGAAACCGTATTCAATAGCCTTCTTAATAAAAAAGCTCCTAATTTTAAACTTGAAAGTTTTGATGGAAAAATAATTGAGCTTGAAAAATTAAAAGGCAAAAAAGTAGTTTTGTTTTTTACAGAAGGGCTTATGTGTTATCCTGCTTGCTGGAATCAAATGGCTGCATTTGGAGAAGATAGCGCATTTAACAATAGTGACGTTGTAACACTAAATATCGCAGTTGACAATAAAAATGATTGGGGACAGGCTTTAGAACAAATGCCCCAGCTTAAAAAAGCAGTCGTACTTTTTGACAGTGACAGAAGCGTTTCAGCTCAGTATGGAGCCTTAACCCTTCCTTCATCTATGCACAAAGGCCAGTATCCAGGACACACATATCTAATTGTTGATAGAGATGGTATTATAAGATTTACCTATGACGATCCCATGATGGGTGTTAGAAATGACGAACTAAAAAAAGAGCTGGAAAAAATTAAATAAATTTAGGTAATAAAAAATGTATTATTAAAAGTAATGTATGTTACATAAATAAAATATATAAATAAATAGAATAATCAAATGAAAAATATAACATTAAAATATTTAAGCAATTTAAATAAAAGAAAATTTAAAAGAACTGTCAAGGAAATAAATAAATTGGTTAGACAAAAAGGGCTTGGATTTTTGCTTATTTTTCTTGCCCTTCTTGCTTCTTTTTTGTCAGGGATTTTATTTGAAAAATTAAATGCCCAAAGATTAGAAGCAAAAAGTTTAGAAACAGCTACTTTAGCTCAGTCTCAGGCAAAAGAAGATCTTTCAAAACTTCAAAGTAAAGTTTTGAAAGAAAAGTATGTTTTCAAGATCAATTGGGGAGATTTGGGTAAGAAAATGGTTGAGGATGGGGTAATTGATAAGGTAAAACTTGCCCAGGCAATAACAGGAAAAGATACGCTTCCAAAGGAATTGAATAAATATTTTGAAACAGGAGAAAAAAATATAGAAGTAAATGCGTCAAATGCCCAGTTTTGGGTTGATGTTTTATGGGGTTTGGGCCTTGCCAATAAAAACAAGATTTTAGAAGAGGGTCAGATGATGCAAGATGGAGACGCTTCCAATTTTGCTTCAACTGGTGGTTGGACTTTAGGACCAGAAAACCCAATGAGTGTTTACTCAAAATATTCATACATTAATCTTTCCGAAGAACAACAGAAAATGG
Source organism: uncultured Gammaproteobacteria bacterium (assembly GCA_964624955.1). GTDB lineage: Bacteria > Patescibacteriota > Microgenomatia > Levybacterales > UBA12049 > JACQHJ01. The sequence continues at coordinate 45,096 of CAZUZF010000002.1, read as the reverse complement.
TTGAGGAAATAGCAGGCAGTATTTATAGACCCTGCTGTGGAAACTCAACTGCTTTTCCCGATTGCAATCATGGAATGGCAATGCTTGGGTTAATAGAACTAATGGCTTCACAAGGATTTTCCAAAGATGAAATATATAAAGCAGCCCTTGCATTTAATACATACTGGTTTCCCCAAACTTATTTAAACACAGCCTACTATCTAAAGCAGGAGGGAAAAGACTTTGAAAAAGTTTCTCCTCAAGAACTTTTGTCTCAAAACTTTTCCTCCGCCATGGGAGCCCAGAGCGTATCAGATAAAATAGGAACTGTTGAATGGCCATTATTACAAAACGGAGGAAGCTGCGGAGCATAAAGTTATGGATAACCTTGGCCTTTCCCTACGAAACGGGATTATTGCAAGTACTATTCTTCTACTTCTTTATATCACCATTGTCTCATTAGTCAGCGGTTGGGATTTTGCATTAGATCAATTTTCAAAGTTTTGGTACTATATTCTCTCCCTTGCCCTTGGGTTTGGCATCCAGGTTTCCCTTTATTCCTATCTTAAAAATGCCATTAAAAACAATGTTTCCCTTAAAGTTTTAGCCGTCTCAGGGACAACCTCAACAGCGGCTATGATTTCCTGCTGTGCTCATTATTTGGTTAATCTTTTACCCCTTCTTGGTACAGTTGGTATTATCACCTTAATTTCTTCTTATCAAGTCCAGTTTTTTTGGGTAGGAATAGCATTTAATCTTTTTGGCATTTTATATATGACAAATAGAGTTTTAAAATTTAAAGCCAAAACATGAAGATAAGGTTATTATTAGTATTTCTAATTTTGTTTATAGGAGTAGTTTTTGTTTTGCTAAACAAAACAAAAAACCAAAGTGAAGTAAGTAAAACTCAAGCAGGAAGTAATATTGCCAATATTCAAACAAGTGGGGAAAATAGCTACTTACCGCAAACAAGTTCAGAAGAAAATATTGAGGTTAATGTTTCTCCTAAAGTTTCAGAAGATGAAAAACTATGGAGTTTTAAAATCACTCTTACCACCCATCAAGGAAGCCTAGACCAGGATTTAGCAAGAACATCCCTGCTTTTGGAAAGTGACGGAAGACAACTTAGCCCACTATCCTGGAAAGGTTCACCACTGGGTGGCCATCACCGACAAGGTATATTGAATTTTCCCGCATTTTCGAAAAAACCTAACTCTGTTACGTTAATATTAAAAGATATTGGGGTAGATGAGAGAAGTTTTAGTTGGGAGGTTAAATAACTAATATGGGAATAAAAGATTTTTTCAATTTTGGGGGAAAAGGATCAAATAGAGTAAAAGACCCGGTCTGTGGTATGTCAATAGATATTGATAAAACTAAGTTTAAAAGCACATATAGGCAAAACCTATATGGATTTTGTTCTTTAAGCTGTAAAGAAAGTTTTGATAAAAATCCGGATGAATATATTTAATTTAATTAAATATAAATAAAAAACAGAGGAGGTGAGAAATATGTTAAAGGAAGTAGCGCTTGCAAATACGGCAGCAGTAGTTGGAGGAGTTGCTTTTGCTCTGTGCGGATTACTTGCTTTTGTTGCGCCTGATTTGTTGCTTTGGATTGCCAATAGTTGGTTCCATACAATAAATCTAGAAGCCATAAAAGCGACAAGCCCAATGGATTTGGTAACATTTCTTTTTGGAATAGTTACATTTGTAGTTTATATTTGGGTAATATTTTTTGCAGGGGCTTATCTTTATAATAAATTGGCAAAAAATTGAGAGTTGAAGATCTTTATCTTAATTTTATACCTTTTTAGTATAAATAAAGAAAATTAAAGACTTAGATAAAAGCTATTGAAGAGCTAACAAATGCTATTAAAAAAGCATGAACCATAATTGTTGCAAAACCCAGAGTTAGAAGATTTTAACGAAAACATAGTTTTATATGAATAAAAATAAAATTGTTTATACATGTCCAATGCACAAAGATGTTATTTCCGAAAGCTTCGGAAGATGTCCAAAGTGTGGAATGGATTTAGTTGAAGTCAAACATAAACCCTTACAAGATATAAAAGAAAAGGAAATTAAACATGGTAATCATAAAATGGAAACATCTAAATTGTCTTTTTGGGAAAAATTTAAAATGAGCATGAGTATGACTATGGGCATGGAACATGGAGGACTTGCCGGAAGAGAGATGGCAAGGCTTATGGAAATTGACATTCGCAATAAATTCTTCTTTGCTTTAATTCTTTCCCTTCCAATTATTGCCTATTCGCCTTTAGGCAGAGAAGTTCTAAAGCTAAGTTTGCCTGCCTTTATTCCAACCCCTTGGTTATTATTTTTATTAACCACACCGGTTTTTTTCTATTCTGGCTGGATATTTTTATACTCTACTTATAAAGCACTGCTTGCAAAGACTTTAAATATGGCTGTTTTAATTGCGGTTGGCATAACCGCCGCCTATGTCTTTAGCGTTATCCTTACATTTTTAGGAAGCAGCGATTCGTATTATGAAGCAGCAGCCCTTTTAATAACCTTTGTTTTATTTGGCCACTGGATGGAAATGAAATCAAGAAGGGGAACAACCGATGCGCTGCAGGCTCTTTTTAATCTTGTTCCGCCACAGGCAAGAGTAATTGTAAACGGAAAAGAAAAACTTATCCCAACCTCAGAGGTTAAATTAGGAGACATTATTTTATTAAAACCAGGGGACAAAGTACCGGTTGATGGGCAGATTATTGAGGGAGATACTGCAATAGATGAATCTTTGGTAACCGGAGAGTCAATTCCTGTTGAGAAGAAAAAGGAAGACATGGTAATTGGCGGATCAATCAATACATCGGGCTCTGTTAAGTTTAAGGCAACTAAGATTGGAGAGGATACAGCCCTTGCCCAGATAGTAAAGCTTGTTGAAACTGCCCAAAATTCTAAAGCACCGGGCCAAAAAATAGCTGATAGATTTGCAAAATATCTTGTAATCGTAGCTGTTGGCGGAGGACTTTTAACTTTTAGCGTCTGGTTTCTAATTTTGGGTCAAACCTTAATGTTTGCTTTAACTTTTGCCATTTCAACTGTGGTTATTGCCTGTCCTGATGCGCTCGGTCTTGCAACACCAACAGCTGTTGCAGTTGGAACAGGCCTTGGCGCAAAGCACAATATACTCATAAAAGATGCGCCAACGCTGGAGCAAACTTCTAAAATTAATGCCGTAGTTTTGGATAAAACAGGAACATTAACAGAGGGAAAGCCCAAGATAACAGATGTGGTAGCAATAAAGGGGTTTAGGGAGGAAGAAATCCTTGCTTTTGATGCAGCAGCAGAGGAAAAATCAGGGCATCCTTTAAGTAAGGCAGTTTTAGAAGAAGTAGAAAAAAGGAAAATTAAAGTTTCCCAAAGAGTTGAAAGTTTTAAAAATATAGAAGGCCATGGTGTTGAAGCAAGGGTTGACGGAAAACATGTGTTGATTGGGACCATAAAACTTATGAGTGATAACAAGATTGATATTTCTCCTCTTAAAAAAGACATAGACAAACTTCTTCTAGATGGAAAGACAATCATGATTTTGGCAGTTAATGGAAAAATTGCAGGAGTTGCGGCTGCTTTGGATCCAATAAAGCCAACTGCCAAAAAAGCCGTTGAAAAAATGAGAAACTTAGGTCTTGAAGTGGCTATGATAACTGGAGATAACAAAAAAACCGGTGATACAATTGGTAAAGAGATAGGAATTGAGCGTATATTTTCCGAAGTACTTCCCCAAGATAAAGCAAAATATGTCAAAAAACTGCAAAGCGAGGGTAAGTTTGTGGCAATGGTTGGAGACGGTGTCAACGATGCGCCAGCCTTGGCTCAAGCTGACATTGGAATTGCAATTGGAGCAGGAACTGATGTTGCCATTGAAACTGCAAAAGTAGTTTTGATGAAATCTGATCCAGCTGATGTATTAAGAGCTATAAGGCTGTCAAAGGCAACAGTTTTAAAAATGAAACAAAATCTTTTCTGGGCATCAATTTATAATCTTTTGGCAATTCCAATTGCTGCAGGGGTTTTATATCCTAATTTTGGATTATCGCTTCGTCCTGAAATCTCAGCACTTCTTATGAGTATTTCTTCAATTATTGTTGCAACCAATGCGGTTCTTCTAAACAGAGCTGAAAAACAGTTAATTGAGATTTAATAGATTATATATTGTTAAGCTTTTGAGGTTTGTACCCCCGACCGGATTTGAACCGGTGATCTTCTGAATGAGAATCAGATATCCTAAGCCGCTAGACGACGGGGGCTTAAAGCTTATTTTACCCCAAAATCTGTTTTCTAACAACTTAAGCTTAGGTTGCGAAATTTAAAATGAATCTATATAATCTAGTTCTTAATTATGCCAATAGAGAGATATTTCCTAAGACCCATGCCTGTTCCAACTGAAGATGCTATTAAAGTTGCACAGCAAATAATGGCTGGGGATTATCAATCAGCCGTTATAAGAAGGGAAATACTTACGGAAGGAGTACATCCAATAACAAGATCAGCAATGATGGTTGAGGAGCTTGAGGCAATGGAAGATGGCACATGTGTATTTAGGCATGTTCCAACTAAGGAAGTAATAAAACGGCCCAATGTAAGTGACCATCTACTCAGAGCAATTAGCTATCACATTCCTCATGATAGAAGACTAATTGTTTTTAGGGGTGTGGATCCAACGGACAGGGGAAACATGATTGGCTTTATAGTCTATAGAGACAGGTTAGCAGCATAAATAGAGTTTATTTGTTTCGTACCTAATTTTTCGCTATAATCTTTATGTGAGTAAAATCTATCTTTCCGTTGTAATCCCCTCATATAATGAAATGACAAATCTTCGAAAAGGAGTACTAGACAGGGTTGAACATTTCCTAGAAAAACAAAAGTATAATTATGAGGTTATCATTGTAGATGACGGATCTGATGATGGAAGCATTGAATACGTTGAAAGGTTTATAAAAGAAAGTCCCCAGTTTAGGATAATAAAAAACCAACATCTGGGTAAAGCCGGAGCAGTAACCTCGGGAATGCTTGCTTCAAAAGGAGAGTTTGTTTTGTTTACAGACATGGATCAGGCAACTCCAATTGAAGAGGTAAATCACCTTTTACCTTTTACCAAAAAATATGACGTTGTAATAGGGAGTAGAAACTCTCAAAGAAAGGGTGCTCCCTGGACAAGGCTTTTAATGGCAAAAGGAATGATGATAATGAGGTCAATTCTGGTAGGAGTAAGAGATGTTTCCGATACACAGTGCGGTTTTAAGCTTTTTAGAAAAGACGCATCAGATAGGCTTTTTTCAAAAATCCAGTCTTTACATAATGGATTTGTAAAAATATCTGGTTCATCCGTAAAAGCTGGATTTGACGTTGAACTTTTATATCTTGCTGAAAAAATGGGATATAAGATAAAAGAAGTTCCTGTTGAATGGCTGTATGTTGAATCAAGAAGGGTAAGTCCCATCAAAGACTCTATAGAGGCGGTTGAGGACCTTGTGCGTATAAGATTTAATTCTTTAACAGGAAAATACAATGATTTATGAAAAGAATAAATCTTTTCTCCCTATATATAATAGTAGTAATTGCTTTATTTTTTTATTCTTTTACTCAGGTAGATTTAAGTCTAACTTTATCCCAAAGCTCTATTTATCAAGCCTTACAAAAACAACTTCAATATATTGGGTTTTTTGATAGACCGCTTTCTACATTGATATTTTCTGTAATCTCCTTTTTACTGTTTTTGTTTTATTTATCGTTTTTATATCTTGCAAAAAAAGAAAAGCTGAAATTAAATACAACCAAAATACTTATTTTTCTAACATTTATAATTTTGGTATTTTCATATAATGCATTTTCTTATGATCTTTTTAATTATATTTTTGACGCAAAAATATTAACTCACTATGGACAAAATCCGTATCTTCATAAGCCTTTGGATTTTACAAATGATCCAATGCTTAACTTTATGCGTTGGACTCACAGAGTTTATCCTTACGGCCCAAGCTGGCTAGCTTTAACAGTACCCTTGTCTTTTATTGGATTTAATATGTTTTTACCAACGTTTTTTTTATTTAAGATAATGATTGGACTATCCTTTCTTGGAAGTGTTTATTTAATCTATAAAATATCAAATATTCTTTTCCCAAAGAATGCGATCTTTAACACAGTGTTTTTTGCATTTAACCCTCTTATCTTAATTGAAGGGTTGGTTTCTGCGCATAACGACTTTCCATTAGTATTTTTTGCGCTTTTGGCAATTTATCTTTATTTAACTAAAAGGAAAGCTTTGTCTTTGCTTTCTTTAATCTTTTCCATAGGGATTAAATTTTCAACAGGTGTTCTTCTTCCAATTTTTGTCCTAATTTATTATTTTGAAAAGACACAAAAAAAGGTAATTTGGGAAAATATATTTTTAATTGGTGTTGTATTTTCTTTGGTTGCAGTGGTTTTTGCAACACTTAGGACTACTTTTCAGCCCTGGTATTTAATTTTTCCTCTTTCCTTATGTGCGTTTGTATCAAGAAAATATTTTATATTTATACCGTGTTTGCTTGCCTCAATATTTATGGTTCTAATTTATGTTGTATATGTTTATATGACAGACTATGCAAAAGGATACCCGCAAATAATTGTAAATATTGAATATCTTGGGTTATTTGCCACAATAACTTTCACAATTCTATATTTTGCAAAGCTAAAACTATTTTCAAAATAACCTATTGATATTGCTTATTTCTTCTGGTATATTCCGTCTATGGCAGGATTTCCAGGTGAAGAAGGTAGAACAATTCCTCAACAGCCTAGCTTAGATCTTAATGGGACTTCTGGTGCAGTGAGACCTCTTGTTACACCTAAAGAACTTTCAGTACAAGGAACAAGCTTAGCTTGTATCGCCGAAAGAATTGCAGAAAGACATTTGATTGATAGGACTAGGCAATATAATGGATCACAGGGTTCCTGGCAACCAGTAGATTTAGCATGGAGAAGAATTGCCGACATAAATCCAGACTACACAAAGCGTATCATAGCATTACAAAAGTCCATGAGAGAAGCAAGAAGGGGAACTGATCTTGCTTATTTTGACCCTTCAGAGGAGCCTTGGGATGTCGTTCCAGATGTAGCTTTGGCACTAGATACTTTTGAGGAGGTAGAAAATGAAGGAACAAAGGCAGTATTGCGAGACGTTGTAATGCTACATACCTTCGTGGACGAGCGTGATGCTGATATAGCAGAAAAGGTAGTTGAGGGTGAATTAATAGTAGCGTTCCCAGATTTAGCAAGAGAAGAGGTAGGTATTGAGACTCTTCCAGGCGTTACGCCTGCAAACATATTCCAACTAATTATTGAAGGTAGGCTTTATCTTCCTGGATCTAAAATTCCTCAGATCTCTCCCGAGAAGGCAATAGTATAACCTTAGTATAAACATTGATTGAAATACATACATAGAATATAATCTTTATATGAAGCTTTTATCCAGGTTTAGGAATGAAATTATACTATCTGTCTTTATCGTTGCTTCTTATTTTCTTTTAAGGTTAATTTTTCTAGATAGGCTCCCAATGTTTACAGATGAGGCAATTTATACCAGGTGGGCACAGATTGCCCTAAACGATTCCTCATGGAGATTTATCTCTTTAACCGATGGAAAACAGCCTATGTTTGTCTGGGCAGTAATAGTTTTTATGAAATTTATCAATGACCCCCTTATTGCAGCAAGACTTGTTTCTGTAGTGAGTGGTTTTTTTACTATGATTGGTCTTTGGTTTTTGACCTACGAGCTTTTTAAAAGTAGAAGGACTGCATTCTTATCTTCAATTCTTTATGTGTTCTATCCCTTTGCCCAAGTTTTAGACAGAATGGCTTTATATGATAGTATGGTTGGAACTTTTTTTGTCTGGGCAACATATTTTTCAGTTGTTTTAGTAAGAAAAACCAGACTTGATATAGCTTATACCCTTGGTTTTGTTATAGCGGCAGGTGTACTTACAAAAACTGCAAATTTTTTCAGTATTTATCTTTTGCCGTTTTTACTTATCCTTTTTAATTTTAAGGATAAAGAAATAGTAAAAAAACTTTTAAGATTTATTGTATTTGCGGGATTTTCAGCGGCTATTGCCTACGGTCTATACAATATTTTAAGACTTTCTCCTCTTTTTCAGATGATCAGTGCCAAGAATGCAATCTTTGTTTACCCTCTTAACGAGTGGCTTGAGCATCCCTTTACTTTTTTTATAGGGAATCTTAACGGTTTATTCAGCTGGCTTACACAGTATTTGAAATTGCCATACCTTGCTTTAATTGTTATTTCATATATATTTATTACAAAATTTACCAAAGAAAAAGCACTTCTTTCTCTTTATTTTCTTCTTCCATTTGTAGCCCTTGCCCTTTTTGGAAGAGTAATCTTCCCAAGATTTATTTTCTTTATGAGCTTAATGCTTTTGCCACAAGCTGCTTGGGGACTTGAGTATCTAATTACCTTTACAAGTCAACAAATTAAACTGAAAATTCCCAACGTTATCTACACAGTTGTATTAACGATTGTCTTTGTTGGTTATAGCGGATTTGTATCTTTTCAGTTTGCTTATGATCCTATAAATTCACAAATTGCAAAAGCAGATAACAGCCAATATGTAAACAACTGGGCTGCCGGCTGGGGAGTAAAGGAGAGTGTTGCATTTTTTAAAAAAGAGTCTTATGACAAAAAAATCTTCGTTGCAACCCAAGGTACATTTGGATTAATGCCAGAGGCAATGGAAATGTATTTGGTAGATAATAAAAACGTCATTATAAAAGGCTACTGGCCGGTTGATAAATTTCCAAAAGAGGTTTTGAAATATGCAAAGAAAATGCCGACCTATTTTATCTTTTATCAAAAAGAACACCAGGTTATACCAGCTGACTTTCCTTTAGAATTAATATTTCAGGTAGAGCAAGGAAATAACGGTTCTTATTATCGAGTTTATCAAGTTGTTCCAAAAACATGAAATGGTTACAAAGATTTTGGCCTTTTTTATTAATCGGTGCTATCGTACTTTTATTTTTCTGGCCTGTTTTTAAAGGCTATATTCCATTCCCCGGAGATCTTTTAGTAAATCAAAATCCTTATAGGTCAGAATCTTTCTTAGGGTTTGCTCCAGGGGGATATCCGAATAAAGCCCAAGGCCCTGATGTTATTACCGAAATATATCCGTGGCGGTATTTCTCCATAAATACGTTAAGACAGTTCAGTATTCCATTTTGGAACCCTCATAATTTTTCAGGCAACCCGCAGATGGCCAATTTCCAAACCGCATTTTTTTATCCTTTTAACCTTTTGTATTTTATTTTGCCTTTTAATTTGGCCTGGACAATTATTATTATGCTCCAGCCCCTTCTGGCAGGATTTTTCATGTATTTGTTTCTTAGAAAATCAATTAATCTCTCGGATGTCGCATCTTTCCTTGGGGGTATTTCCTTTAGCTTTTCTTCTTATATGACTGTTTGGATTGAGTACGGAAATATAGGCAGCACTCTTTTATGGCTTCCTTTAATTTTATTTTTTACCAAAAGATATTTTGAGAAGGCAAGTATTGTAAATTTCTTGGGGATTTGTTTGTCCTTTGTCTTTTCTATACTTGCAGGATACATCCAGGGAGTATTTTATATTTACTTGCTTTGCTTTTTGTACTATAGTTTTCTTGTCTTTGGTAAAAAGGGAAGCCTTCAAAAACATAAAAAAAATTTCTTGTTTTTAGTTTCCTTATTTCTACCTTTTTTAATTACATCTTTTCAATTGCTTCCAACGCTTAAACTTTTTTCCCAAAGTACAAGAGGCGCCTATTCACTTTTGCAATTAGAAAAAAATCTTTCTCCAATTTTTAATCTTATCACCATAGCTATTCCTGATTTCTTTGGACATCCTGCAACAAGAAACTACTTTCTAGACGGAACTTATATAGAAAGAGTAATGTATCCGTCGGTTGCAATCTTGTTTTTTGCTCTTTACGCTATTTTTACAAAGATTAATGTAAAAGAGAGAAAGTTTTTTATATTGGTAGGAATTGTTTCTTTAGTGATTGCTACAAATTTTCCTTTAGTTAAGTACTTTTATTTAATCCCTATTCCTGTTATTTCAACAACAGTTGCAACAAGAGAACTTAGTATTTTTATCTTCTCATTAATTGTTTTAGCTGCAATCGGTATAAATCATTTTATTCAAACAAAGAGTTTTTCAAAAAAAATTATTTATTTTGCAATCATTTCGTTTTCCCTAATCTGGATAATTGTTTTAGTATTAATGAAGGCAAATCCGGATTTGTCTGTTAATTTAAAAATAACCCTTAGGAATCTGGTAATCCCATCGGGTTTAATGTTTGTTACAGTGATTGCAGTCTTTCTTAAAAGATTTAATCTTAAATTATCAATACTGTTACTTACATTTCTTATTGTTTTTGACCTTTTTTATTTTTTTAATAAAATTACTCCTTTTGCACCAATAAGTTTTACATATCCAAACACACCTGTAATATCCTATTTAAGTAAAACGGGGGGAATAAACAGATTTTGGGGATATGGGAGCGCATATATTCCAGCCAATTTCCAAAGCGTTGACGGTACATATTCTCCTGAGGGAAACGATCCGTTGCACATTCTTTCCTATACAGAGCTACTTGCATCGTCAAAGGATGGCAAACTGCCAAAAATTCTTCCAAGACCAGACGCAAATGTGGCAGGGGGTTACGGAGCGGATGATCTAAAACAAAATTTCTACAGAAAGAAAGTATTAGACTTACTTGGAGTTAAATATATATTGCACAAGCAGGAGTTAATAGACGCTTGGTACCAAACAGATGAAAATACTTTTCCCAAAGAACAATACAGACTTGCTTATAAAGTATATCCATGGCAAGTTTATGAGAATATAAACGCGTTGCCAAGATATTTTGTAACAGGAGATTACATTATTGCCAAAAACAAAGCAATGGCTTTAGCAAGTATTTATAATCCTGATATCAATTTAAGAAAAACATTAATTTTAGAAAAAAAGCCAAAGCTTTCTATAGATTCTTTTGCTACTGGCTCGGCAGAGCTTTTATCATACAAGCCCAATAGGATAATTTTTGATGTAAGTACAACAGGAAACAGTTTTCTATTTTTATCAGATAATTTCTATCCAGAATGGGAGGCAAAAGTAGATGGGGTAAAAACTGAAATTTTACTTGCAAATTATTCTTTTAGGGCAGTTGAAGTGCCAAAAGGCAAACATAAAGTGGAGTTCTATTACAATCCCAAAACCTTTACCTTTGGGCTTGGAATTGGAGCTTTGGGGTTAATACTTTTATTCTTTATTTTATTCTATGTTAGAAATAATCAGAAAACACTCTAAGATATTGTTTTTGCTTTTGGCAGTTTTAGTTTCAATTCCTGCCGTATTTAACCTTTTACAACCAGGTTTTCCCCTAACAGATGACGGAAACTGGATGGTTATTAGGTTTTCCAGCTTTTATGAAAGCTTAAAGGCAGGTCAATTTCCCGTAAGGTTTTTAGCAAGGCTTAATAACGGGTACGGGTATCCGGTTTCTGACTTTTTATATCCTCTGTTTATGTATTTAGCAGTGCCTTTTAAGGTTTTAGGATTTTCCTTTGTAGAAAGCATTAAACTAATACTTATTCTAAGTTTAGTTTCTTCATCAGTATTTACGTTTCTTTGGCTTAAGAAGTTTTTTGATGATCTAGCTTGTTTTGTGGGATCTTTGTTTTATACGCTTTTTCCTTATCATCTTTTTGATGTTTATAAAAGAGGTTCAGTTGGGGAAGTATTATCAATGGCTATAGTGCCATTTATATTGTGGCAGATTGAGAGAAAGAGTGTGTTTTGGTCAACCATCGGAATATTTTTGTTGATTCTTTCCCACAATACTCTCGCCGTTTTATTTTTAACAGTAATCTTAGTTTATATGGCATTAAATCTGTTTTTAACCAGTAATAAAAAGAAGTTACTTTTAAGATACTTAATAATATTAATACTGGGTATTGGAATGTCTTCGTTTTTTGCGATTCCTGCGATTTATGATTTGCAATATACGGTTTTTAGTAAAACACAGGTTTCTGATTTTAGTCAGTATTTCTCAGATCCTAGCTTAATTGGAATTCCTTCTTTTTTGGTAATTATTTTTACCTTTATTCTAATCATTACAAAACATATAAAAATAAAAGATCATAGGTTAACCATTGTGTTTCTTGCTTTGTCTTTAATATCAATTTTTGCTGCCATATCACAAAGTGAGATTCTTTGGAAATTGCTTCCGGTATCATTTATTCAATTTCCTTTTAGGTTTCTTTCAATAACCACCCTTTCCGTATCTTTTTTGGCAGCCGTAATAATTTATGTTTTGCCCAAAAAACACAAAATATTTATGACTTTAGTATTTTTAGTGATTGTTTTTGCATCTTCCATGCCTTTTTTGACTGTTTCGGTTTTTCAAAACCACCCTGACACTTTTTATTCGACAAACCAAGATACCACAACTATAAAAAATGAATATATGCCAAAGTGGGTAAAAAAGATACCAACTTCTATGTATACATCAAAAGTAGAAAACCTGTCTGGTAATGAAAAACCCAACAATCTTTTTTTATCGGCAAAAAAAACAATGTTTAGTGTAGCTTTAGCAAAACAAAGTGAAATAGAAGTTAATACAGTCTACTTTCCAGGCTGGGTGGCCTATGTTAACGGGCAAAGGCAGAATATAAACTATAATAATGAAAAAGGTACAATTAGACTGACATTAAATAAAGGAGAGAATAACGTAAGAATAGAATTTGAAGAAACAAATATAAGAAATTTAAGTAATTTGATTTCAATAATGTCTTTTCTTATTTTAATAGTTTTCTGTCTACCTTTTAAATATAAAAGTATATTAAAAACAAAAATAAAAATATGACTATTTTGAGAAGATTTGCGCCTTACATTTTGTTAATTGTCCTTTCCTTTTTTGCATTTAAGCCTATTTTAATAACTGGTTTTTTCCCAATGCACGACGATACGCAAGTAACAAGGGTATTTGAAATGACAAATGCTCTAAAGGATGGAATGTTTCCCGTTAGATGGAGTTCTAATTTGGGTTTTGGTTTTGGCTACCCTATTTTTAATTTTTATGCACCGTTTGCTTATTATGTAGGAGCAATATTTAACTTAATAGTTTCTGATTCCCTTACCGCCACTAAACTAATGATGATAGTTGGAATTGTCTTAAGTGGCATTTCAATGTTTGTTTTAGCCAAGGAATTTTTCGGCATAAAGGGAGGCATTCTGTCCGCCCTTTTATATCTTTACGCTCCGTACCATGCACTTAATATTTATGTAAGAGGGGATGTTGCGGAATTTTACGCGTATGGCTTCATACCCTTTGCGATTTGGGCTTTATATAAAATCTATAAAGAGAATTTATTAAGATATGTTTTAATTTCTTCAATTTCCTTTTCCTTAATTATAGTTTCACACAACCTTACCGCTTTAATGGTTGCCCCCTTTTTTGTTCTATTTGCCCTTATTCTGGCATTTAAAGACAGAAGAAAAATATTTCCTCTTGCAATTTCTTTTATATTGGCCCTGATGCTTTCCGCGTTTTATTTTATTCCAGCAATCTTTGAGATGAATTATACAAATGTTTTGTCCCAGATTGGCGGGGGAGCGGATTTTAGAGACCATTTTGTATGTCTTTCACAGCTTTGGACAAGTCAATGGGGATATGGAGGTTCAGCAAAAGGATGTATTGACGGATTATCATTTATGGTTGGCAAAACTCATATTATTTTATCTCTAGTTGCGTTTGCCATTTTATCCTTTACTTTCTTTAGAAAATTTAAGCTAAGTGGTAAAGAAAAAGAAAATATTCATTTCATCTTGTTGTTTTTTGTTTTTTCACTTTTTTCCGTATTTTTAATGCTTGATATTTCCAAAACATTTTGGGAAATCTTAAAGCCAATGGAGTTTTTCCAATATCCATGGAGATTTTTGACAATTTTAACTTTTACTTTATCTTTTATTTCAGGAGGTGTAATTTGGGCAATTGGAAAGTTTTTAAAAGGATACGACTTATGGATAGTAAGTTTAATAATTATACTTTTAGCTTTAGTTTTTAATTTAAAGTTTTTTGTTCCTCAAACAGTTACGGATAAAACGCTTAAAGATTATACTGCAACAGAAAAGGTCAATTGGGATATCTCAAAGATCTCAAGCGAGTACATGCCAAAGAGTTTTCAAAAACCAAGACAGAAAACTGAAATAGCAAATATTTTATCCATACAAAATCCTAGCCTGCAAGTTTTATCTCAAAATAAAAAGACCAATGTTTTAGATATTGAACTAGAGGCAGGCAGAGAGCAGGAAGTTGTAGTTCCGCTTGCATATTTTCCAGGCTGGAAGGCAGAGATTAACGGCAAAAATATTGCTTTAAAAGAACACAAAAGAGGATCTTTAATAACACTGAAGAAAGGGAAGAGTAAAGTACATTTTTATTACGCTTCAACGAACTTAGAGCAAATCTCTAATTTAATAACTCTTGCTGGATTACTTAGCCTCATTATTGGTATAATCTATTCTAGAAAACGTTATGGCAAAATTTGAGGAGTTATCCATCTTCTTTCCTTTCTGGAATGAACAGGACAACGTAGAAGCTGTAGTAAGTAGAGCTATTCCTGTTGCAAATCGTGTGGCAAAAAAATGGGAAATTATTATGGTTGACGATGGCTCGTCCGACAAGACTTTGGAAAAAATGAAAAAAATTGCAGCTAAAGACAAAAGATTGGTCGTTGCAACACATAAAACTAACAGAGGATACGGTGCGGCGCTTAAAACAGGATTTGAGAAAGCAAGGTATAAATACATAGTCTTTAACGATGGAGACGGGCAGTTTGATTTTTCTGAAATAACGCGGTTTTTGGACAAAATAGATAAAGCAGATATGGTCATTGGTTTTAGAAAAAAAAGATTAGACCATCCCCTAAGGCATATTCTAATGAACATGTTAAAAATTTGGGACTTTGTCTTCTTTGGTTTTAGATTCAAAGACATTGACTGCGGATTTAAGCTTTTTAAAAGGGATACAATTTTAAAGATACTGCCTTTAGAAGCAGAAGGCGCAATGATAACAACTGAAATATTGGCCAAAGCAAAAAAAAATAAACTTAAAATAACAGAAGTTGAAGTCCATCATTATCCAAGGCTTTACGGGGACCAAAGCGGAGGAAATCTGAGGGTAATTTTAAGAGCTGTAAGGGAAAGCTTGACTCTATGGAAAGACCTAAATCTTAAATATGGAAGAACTTGACATTGCCAAGGTTAAGAGAAAATCTATTCATGGTATTTTTGCGCTAGCTTCGAGGACTTTTTTTATACAAGTAGTTAGTCTTATTTCTAATTTACTCCTAACTATTTATCTTGCCCCTTCTGTATTTGGAATATTTTTTGTAGTCTCAGCTGCAATTGCTTTTTTGTCCTATTTTTCCGATATTGGACTTGCTGCCGCTTTAATACAAAAAAAAGAAAAGGTCACCAACCAGGATTTAAAAACAACCTTTACTATTCAGCAAATTCTTGTCTTAACAACCGTAGTTATTGCTTTAATAGGTTCAAATTTTGTCGGTAAATTTTATAATTTAGAAGCCGATGGGGTGCTTTTGTTTCAAGTCCTTGCCATATCTTTCTTTCTTTCCTCTCTAAAAACTATTCCCTCAATAATTTTAGAAAGAAATCTTGATTTTAGTAAACTTGTTATTCCCCAAATTGTAGAAAATTTAGTATTTAATATAGTTGCGGTTTTTTTGGCAATAAAGGGTTTTGGGGTTACAAGCTTTACCTATGCGGTAGCGTTAAGGGGAATATCAGGTCTTATCGCAATTTATCTAATAAGCCCATGGAAAATAGGAATTGGCTTTGAGTTAGAGAGTGCCAAAAAGCTTTTATCATTTGGTTTTCCATTCCAGTTAAACAGTCTTTTGGCTCTGATTAAAGATGATTTATTTATAGCATACTTAGGTAAGGTTTTGCCCCTTGCCCAGGTTGGCTACATTGGCTTTGCCCAGAAATGGGCTCTAATGCCTCTAAGGCTTATTATGGATAACATTATAAGGATTACATTCCCTTCTTTTTCAAGGCTGCAAGATGAAAAAGAAGTGTTAACAAAAGCCATAGAAAAATCTATTTTTGCCAGTTCTTTTCTAATTTTTCCAACTCTAACTGGTCTTGTAATTCTATCACCTTATTTTATTGACTTAATACCAAAATATGCAAAATGGGAGCCAGCGATTTTATCGCTTGCCTTTTTTTCCATAAATGCAGTGCTTTCTTCCATATCAACACCACTGACTAATGCCTTAAATGCTATTGGGAAAATAAAAACTACACTTTATCTTATGGTTTTTTGGACAATGGCGACATGGGTTATAACTCCAATATTAATTATTAAAATTGGCTTTAACGGTGTGGCAATTGCTTCTGCGATTATTTCTACCTCTGTTGTCTTGGTTATATACCTAGTCAAAAGACACCTTCCTTTTAGCGTCTTTAATGCTATTTTTTACCCTTTTATATCAACAATTATAATGGGAATAGTGGTATATTTTTGGTCCTCAATATTAGCCTCAGACCTACTTGGTCTATTTGTAACCATAATAATAGGTGCTTTGGTGTACTTTGTAACCGCCTTTGTTTTAGCCAAAGAAAGGCTAAAAGCTGATATACTACTAATTAGGCAAAGTATTAGAAAATAATATGAGTAAAGTTTCAGCGGTAGTGATGGCACATAACGAAGAGAAAAATCTTGGGACTTGTCTTAAGTCTCTAAAGTTTGCGGATGAAATTGTGGTTATCGATAACGAATCAGAAGATCAAACCTCCCAAATAGCTTCTCAATTTACCAAAAAAGTCTTTAAGCAAAAAAATAACCCCAACGAAATTGATCTAATGAAAAATTTTGGGTTTGAAAAAGTGTCTTGTGAGTGGGTTTTGTCTATTGATGCAGATGAGAGGGTAAGTGAAGAGCTTTCTTTGGAAATTAAAAAAATACTCTCGCAAAAGCCTTCGATGGTTTCCGAAATAAATGGATTTTGGATCCCTAGAAAAAATCTAATCTTTGGTAAATGGATTGAACATAGCGGTTGGTATCCAGATTACCAGTTGCGGCTTTTTAGAAAGGACAAGGGAAAATACACAAAAAAGCATATGCACGAAGATATCACTTTAGAAGGCCCAAGTGCTAAACTGACGGGACATATAATTCATAACCATTATGGGAAAGTCTCAAGTTTTCTGACAAAAACATTAGTTTACTCAAAAAACGAAGCAGAGAATTTAATTGAAAAAGGATATGAGTTTTCCTATTTTGATGCAATCAGATTTCCGGTTAGTGAATTTTTAAGTAGATTCTTTGCCAGAAAAGGCTATAAAGACGGCTTTCATGGATTAGTACTTTCCTTACTTATGGCTTTCTATCATTTTTTAATATTTTGTTTTATTTGGGAGAAAAAAGACTTTGTTGAATACAAAAAAGAGGATTTCCTAGAACAAACAGAATTGGAATTTAAAAAAGCAGGTAAAGAAATTGTCTATTGGATTACAAAAGAAAAGTTTGAGAACATAAAAAGTCCTCTTAAAAGAATGGTTTTTAAGCTAAAAAATAAGATTAGAACTTAATCTATATGCCAAAGGTTTTTATAAGTCTTATCACATTTAACGACAATCTTTCTACAAGTCAGTGTCTTGAAAGTCTGGAAAAGCTAAACAAGAAAGGTTATGACCTTTATGTTGTGGTTATTGATAACGGTTCCAGAGAAAAATATGAAACAAACAAAGAATATAAAAATTTTGATTTAAAAATTCTGTATTCTGGGAAAAACCTTGGTTTTTCAGGAGGTCAAAATTTTGGCATTAAATATGCCTTGGAACAAAGCGCTGATTATATTGTTGTTTTAAATAATGACACAATTGCAGACGAGAATTTAATAATTGAGCTTTTAAATTCATTTAAAGATAGCGTTGGTGCGGTAAGCCCTAAAATATACTTTGCCAAAGGATACGAGTTTCATAAAGACAGATACGAAACAGAAGATTTGGGAAAAGTGTTTTGGTACGCAGGAGGAGTTATTGATTGGAAAAACGTCATCGGAAAGCACAGGGGAGTTGACGAGGTGGATAGGGGACAATTTGATAAAAGGGAAGAAACCGAGGTGACAACAGGTTGCTGCATGATGGTAAGTAGAGAAGTTTTCGAAAAGGTTGGCATGTTTGATGATAAATTTTTTCTATATTACGAAGATGCGGATTTGTCTATGCGCATGCAGAAACACGGGTTTAAAATTATTTATGAGTCAAAAGCAATACTCTGGCACAAAAATGCTGCCTCAACAGGTTCTGGTTCTGAACTTCAAGACTATTATATTACCAGGAACAGGTTGGTTTTCGGTTCTAGATACGCAAGTTTTAGGGTAAAAATTGCACTTTTACGCCAAAGCCTGAAAATATTATTAAGTGGAAGAAAGTGGCAAAAAACTGGAGTAAGAGACTTCTATCTAAATAAACTTGGCAGTGGAAGTTATATAAACACATGAGTAAAATTTCGGCAGTTATCATTGCAAAAAATGAACAGGATATGATAGGGGAGTGCCTTGAAAGTTTGTCTTTTTGCGATGAAATTATTGTTGTCGACAATAACTCAACAGACAAAACAGCGCAGATAGCTGAAAGTTTTGGGGCAAAAGTTTACAAAAGTAATTCTTTGGATTTTTCCCAACTTCGAAATTTGGGTCTGAAAAGGGCTCAAAATGAATGGATTTTGTATGTAGATGCAGATGAAAGAGTTGATGAAGGCTTAAAAAGCCAAATACAAAAAGTGATTCAAAATCGAGAAGTTTTTTCATATTTTGTAAAAAGAAAAAACTTTTATCTTGGTATTAACCAGTGGCCTTACATTGAAAAAATATTAAGGCTTTTTAGAAAAAAAAATTTAAGTGGCTGGGATGGTCAAATACACGAAAGCCCTAAAATTAGCGGGGAGACTGATGTTTTAGAAGGTTTTCTGTTGCATTTTACCCATAGAGATTTGGAGTCAATGGTTAATAAAACTATTAGTTGGTCCCAAACTGAGGCAATAATACGCTTTAGGGCAAACCATCCTTTAGTTTCGTGGTGGAGAATTCCAAGAGTAATGCTTACAGAATTTATCAGATCATATATTTTTCAAAGGGGCTTTAAGGCAAAACAAATAGGTCTTATCGAAAGCATTTACCAATCCTTTAGTATCTTTATCACTTACGCAAAGCTTTGGGAAATACAAAATAAAATTAAAAGTTAATTTTACAATGAAATTATTAAAAATATTTTGGCCAATTATATTTATAGTTTGTGTTTGGTTTGTTTTTTCTACTCCCTATTTTTTTCAAAATAAAATACCTTTTTCGGCAACTTATCAGGTAAACTTTTTTGCTCCATGGAATGCATACCCAGGTTTTGGCAGTCCAGTTAAGAATAACGCAATGCCAGATGTTATATCGCAAATTTTCCCTTGGAAGACTCTTACAATAGATTCTCTAAAACAAGGAATACTGCCCTTATGGAATCCTTATAGTTTTTCAGGAACAGCCCATCTTGCCAACTATCAATCAGCGGTGCTAACTCCCCTTAATCTAATATTCTTAATACTCCCTTTTATAGATGCATGGAGTATTGCTGTTTTACTGCAACCTTTAATGGCGGGAGTATTTATGTATTTATATCTAAGGAGTTTAAACTTAAAACAAGTGTCTTCAACTTTGGGCTCTATCTCTTTTATGTTTTGTGGATTTATAACGACATGGATGGGGTATGAGACTTTAGGATACGCAATTGTCTTTTTGCCCCTTAGCCTATTTGCAATAGAAAAGTTTTATGTTAAAAAACAATTTAAATATTTATTTTTGCTTTCTATTACAGTTCCTCTTTCATTTTTCAGCGGACATTTTCAGATTAGTTTATATTTTTCCCTTTTTGTTGTAATGTATTTATTTTATAAATTATTCTTAGTCAAAGACAAAAAACTTTTTGCCTATACTTTTTTTTATTTTCTCTTTGGAGTACTTTTATCTATGCCACAAATTCTTCCATCAATTGAGGCATACACGCAATCTTTGCGAAGTGGTATTTTCCAAACAATTGAAGTAATCCCATGGGGATATATGGCAACATTTTTTGCTCCTGATATTTTCGGAAATCCTGTTACAAGAAACGATTGGTTTGGACATTATGCGGAGTGGAATGGTTTTAGTGGGACTTTAACTATCATTTTAGCTTTATATATATTTTTTAGCGGAAAGTTTAAAAAAGTTTGGTTTTTTGTGTTTACGGCAATACTTGCAATCTTACTTTCTTTTCAATCCCCAATTGTAGATTTAATAGTAATGCTTAAAATTCCCGTTCTTTCAACCAGTGCAGCAAGTAGGATAATTGTTTTATTTAGTTTTTCAATTGCTGTTTTAGGTGCATTTGGCTTTGAGTATTTAATGGATGATTTATCTAAAAATTTAAAAAAAATAATTTATTGGACAGGCTTTTGCGCTTTTATATTTTTGCTGATGTGGGTTGTGGTGGTGCTTAAGCTTTTTATGTCAATAGACAAAATTATCATTGCAAGACAAAATCTAATTTTACCAAGTATTCTTTTGATAAGTTTGATTGGTTTTGTAATTTTGTTTTTGACCTTAACTAAAGTTAAAAAATCCAATAAACTTTTAGTTTTTGTTCCTTTAGTTCTTATTTTACTAGTTTCTTTTGATCTTTTAAGATTTGCAATAAAATGGCAAGAATTTTCCCCTAAAAATCTAGTCTTTCCGTTTGTTTCTGTGGTAGATAAGTTTAGGGAAATTAGCGGTTACCAAAGAGTTTTTGGAAATTTAGGAGGAGAGGCAACGATATATTATAAACTTTCTTCTATTGAAGGTTATGATGCAGTTTATAATCAAAGATACGGCCAGTTTATACAATCTGCAAAAAACGCAGATGTAGAAAATTCTTTTAGATCCGTTGTTTCGTTCCCAAGACAAGGCTTATATTCAAGACAATTCTTAAATTTATTGGGAGTAAAATATTTTGTTCACAAAATCGCAGATGGACGTAACTCCTGGGTATTTCCTTTCTATAATTATCCAGATGAATTTAAGCTCATTTATGACGACGGTGTATATCAAATATATGAAAACTTAAAGGTTTTCAAAAGAGTATATTTGGCAAGTGGCTATAAAGTGCAAAATGACCCGCAGGAGATAATAAACACGATGTTTTTAGAGGATTTAGATTTAACTAAAACAGTAGTTTTAGAGAAAGATCCATTGGTTAAACTTAATATGCAAACTGGATCTGCGGATATTTATAAATATTTACCAAGCGAAGTTGTAATAAGTACAAAATCTAATGGTAATTCTCTATTGTTTTTATCAGATTCCTTTTATCCCGGATGGAAAGCATATGTGGATGGAAAGCTTTCCGAAATCTACAGGTCTGATTTTACATTTAGATCTGTACTTGTTCCAAAAGGGCAACATATTGTCAAATTTGTTTACGATCCTCTATCTTTTAAGTTAGGCTTGGTATTGGGTCTTTTGGGGCTAATATTAATATTGGCAGGATCTTTATTAAAAAGAAGGTTTATTTTGTTTCCCAAAATTTAAGTTCTGCTAAAGTCATTTTCTTTTTGGCAAAGAAAAAAAGATAAGCAATTTCAACAATTCCAATGGTATTTAAAATAAGGAGGCCAACAAACCAGTTTCTTTGTTTTAGGTTTGCGGCTCTCCATAAAGCCAAACCTTTCCAAAAAATTGACCAAAGATAAACTCCAAAAAAAAGAATTGACGGATAATCTAATGAATTTGGCATACTTTTTGTTTGCGTATAAATAATTATATATTGTACTTTTCAAATATGCAATCTACAGTTAAACTTGGTAGAATAAAGTTAATGAGAATAGGTATATATGATCCATACCTTGATACTTTAGGTGGTGGAGAAAAATACATGCTTACAGCTTCCTCCTGCCTATCATCCAAGTATGAAGTTTTTGTCTTTTGGGATGAGAATAATGTTCTAAGACTTGCCCATAAAAAATTTGGTATTGATTTGTCCAAAGTAAGTCTTGTCCCAAATATTTTCAACCAAGAGGTTTCAACCCTCAAAAGATTTTCTGAAACTAAAAAATATGATGCCATATTTTTCCTAAGTGATGGGAGCCTTCCTTTTGTAGCCTGTGATCTTTTTGTTCATTTCCAATTTCCCATTGAATGGATAAATACCACCTCTTTTTTACAAAAACAAAAAATAAGAAGAATTAAAAAAATAATCTGCAACTCCAATTTTACCAAAGAGTATATAGATAAAAAACTAAACACTGAAAGCGTAGTTTTGTACCCCCCAACATATTTTAAATCCAAAATGCCAAAAGTAAACTTTAAAGATAAGCAAAATATTATTTTAAATGTTGGAAGATATGGAAGATTTCCAAACGGAACAAGTGTTAAAAAACAGGAATTTATGATTGACGTTTTCAAAAAAATGTGTGATGAGGGTTTAAAAAATTGGAAGTTTTATTTGGTAGTTAGTTTTCTTGATGGTGATAGACAATTTGTAGATGATCTCAAAAAAAGTATCGGTAAATACCCAATTACAGTTTTGGAAAATATTTCCTACAAAGAGTTGTTAGAAGAATACAAAAAAGCAAAAATTTACTGGCATGCAGCAGGTGTTGATGAAGATTTGATAACTCATCCAGAGAGGGCGGAACATTTTGGAATAACAACAGTTGAAGCAATGTTAAATGGACTAGTACCCATTGTAATTGATGCAGGGGGACAAAAAGAGATAGTGCAGAATTACGAAGGAGGATTCTTATGGACAAATGCCATAGAATTTATTGAAAAAACTTTTTTGGTTACAAACGATGAAAAACTTTATAATAGGCTTTCCCAAAATGCACTAAAACAAGCCCAAAAGTTTTCTACAGATTCGTTTTGTCAAAAAATTATCAATATATTTAGTCAATGAAAGTAAAATTATTGTTTTTATCTCTCATCTTTATAATAGTTTCTTTATTTTTTAAAGACACAATTATAAGAGGCAATCTTCCTATTCCTTCTGATACGATTGTAGGTCTATATCATCCTTACAAAGACTACTATGCAAAAAATTATCCAAGAGGAATACCTTTTAAAAACTTTTTAATTACAGACCCAATTAGACAGCAAATTCCATGGAAAAGCTTAACAATTGATCTTGAAAAAAAGCTTCAGTTGCCCCTTTGGAATCCATATAATTTTTCAGGCACTCCCCATTTAGCTAATTTTCAATCAGGGGTTTTTTACCCGTTTAATTTGCTATTTTTTGTTTTACCTTTTCATCTTTCCTGGACTTTTTTTATTTTTATTCAACCCTTACTTGCTGCAATTTTTATATTTATCTATTTAAACAATTTAAAATTAACCAAAGCGTCAAGTCTATTTGGGGCAATAATTTTTGCATTCTGCGGTTTTTCAATTGCCTGGATGTATTGGGGAAATATCATAAATACGGCATTATGGCTTCCTTTTATACTTTATTTAATAGATAAAATATTTATAGAAAAAACCATAAAACTTAAATGGTTTATCTTTTTGACTTTGGCTTTGACTTTTTCTTTTTTCGCTGGACATTTGCAGATATTTTTTTATGTATGGATAGTAAGTACATTGTATTTTATTTATAGGTGGTTTGAGAAGGATAGGCGAATTAAAACTTTATTGTCGTTTGGAGTTTGGATTATTTTATTTTTGCTAATAACTAGTTTACAATGGGTTTCTACCTTACAGTTTATTAGGCTTTCGGCAAGAAACGCAGACTTGGCACAGTGGTCAGATCCAGGATGGTTTATTCCAATTCAAAATGTTATCCAATTTTTATTTCCTGATTTTTTTGGAAACCCAGCAACTCTTAATTATTTTGGCATTTTCAATTACGGGGAGTTTATTGGATATGTGGGGATAATAGGCTTAATTTTGGCAATTTTTGCAATATTTTTCAGAAGAGAAAAAAATACCTATTTTTTTACTTTTCTTTTGGTAGTCTCTTTAGTATTTGCTTTACCTAATTTTATTTCAACCCTTCCCTATAAGCTTTCAATACCATTTTTATCAACGTCGCAGCCCACAAGGCTTATGTTTGTTATTGATTTTGCGCTTAGTATTCTTGCTGCATTTGGATTGGATTTGTATTTTAAACAAAAAAATATAAAAAAGATATTAACTGTTTTGATTTTGGTTTTAATTGCTATCTTATCAACATGGGGTTTTATTCTAGGTGGTGCATTTAATCTTATATCTTCCCAAGACTTGGCAGTATCCAAAAGAAATTTAATATTTCCAACAGTTTTATTTACTATTTCCTTAGTCTTCCTAATTAGTTTTTACTTAAAAGACAAAATTAAATTAAGTCCTAAAATCGTTAAAGTTTTTCCATATCTAATTATTGGGCTTTTAATATTTGATCTTTTTAGATTTGGTTGGAAATTTCTTCCTTTTACAAATGCGAAATATTTGTATCCAAAAACAAAAACAATCTCTTTTCTTACCAAAAACTTAGGTAATAACAGGTTGATGGAGACAGATTCAAGAATTTTCCCTCCAAATTTTTCAATAATGTACAAACTCCAAAGCATTGATGGCTATGATCCTTTATATCTTCAAAGATACGGAGAACTTATGGCAGCTATTGGAAGAAATAAACCGGATATAAACCCTCCTTTTGGTTTTAACAGGATAATAACGCCCCAAGGATATTTGTCTCCCATCTTTAGCCTAATGGGAGTTAAATATATAGTTAGTTTTGAAGAATTAAATATACCTGGGTTTGATAAAGTTTTTGAGGAGAAAGCTACAAAGGTTTATAAAAATCCTACTTTTTTTGAAAGAGTATTTTTTGTAGAAAAAACAATAACTGCTAATAATAAAAAGGAAGCTATTAATCTAATGTTTGATGGTAAATTCTCATTTAAACTAACAGCAGTTGTTGAAGGGGAAGATTCTAGATTAGTTTCAAAAAACTGGAAAGTAGGCAAGGCAATGATTACAAAGTATGAAGAAAGAAGGGTAGAGATATCAACCCAAAACGATGAGGATGGATTTTTGATCTTATCTGACAGCTTTTATCCTACTTGGAAAGCGACAATAGATGGGAAGCTAACGAAAATTTATTTAACGGATTACAATTTCAGGGGAATTGTAGTGCCAGGGGGAGAGCATAAGATTATATTTTATGATAATCTATTTTAGATATGAATTTAAGCGTAGTTATTCCCAATTTTAACGGAGGACAGCTTTTATCAAAAAATCTACCCAAACTATTCAAAGAACTCGATAGTTATAAAAAGGGAAAAACAGAGGTAATCATAGTGGATGATGGGTCAGATGACGATTCAATAAATGTAATAAAAAAGTTTCCACAAATAAAGCTTTTTATAAATCCAAAAAATGTGGGTTTTTCCGAAACTGTTGATAGGGGAGTAGAGAAAGCAAGTGGAGAGATTTTAATTCTTTTAAATACAGATGTTTACCCGGAGAAAGGTTTTTTAGATCCCCTTATCTCACATTTTAGTAACGAGAAGTTTTTTGCAGTAGGCTGTATGGATAAAAGCATTGAGGAAGAAAGTATTGTTCTTCGTGGCAGGGGCATTGGGTCTTGGAAAAGAGGATTTTTGGTGCATAGTAGAGGAGAAGTTGATCTTTCTGATACTCTTTGGGTTTCCGCTGGAAGCGGAGCATTCAGAAAAAAAACTTGGGAGCTTTTGGGAGGACTTAATAAATTATATAATCCATTTTACTGGGAGGATATTGACCTATCCTACAGGGCGCAAAAGGCAGGGTATAAGGTTTTATTTGAGAAAAAAAGCGTTATGTTTCATGAACATGAAAAGGGAGTGATCAAAAAAAGATTTTCTCCATTTAATATCAAAACTATTGCTTATAGAAATCAGTTTATCTTTGTGTGGACTAACTTAACAGACACTGACCTTTTAATTAAACATTTCTTGTGGCTTCCCTACCACTTTGTAAAAACTGCAGTTTCCTTAGATTTTGCTTTTTATCTTGGATTTATAAAAGCACTTTTAATGTTTCCCAAAATATTAAAATCACGCTATAATAACAAAAGAATGTTTATACTTTCTGATAAAAAGGCTACAGAAAACTATTCAAAATGAAATTATCTATTATTGTCCCTGTATTTAATGAAAGCTCTACCGTAACCGAGATACTTGAGAGAGTAAAAAAAGAACCAATCCCAGGCGTTGAGAAGGAAATAGTTGTTGTTGATGATGGATCAACGGACGGTACAGTACAAAAACTTAAGAAACTTCAATCTAAAGATATTAAAATAATCTTCCACAATAAAAATCAGGGCAAAGGAGCAGCAGTCATAACAGGAATTAAAAATTCAACGGGGGAATATATTATTATCCAAGACGCGGATTTGGAATACCACCCAAAATTTATTAAATATTTAATTAAGCCAATACTGAATGGAAAATCTAAAGTCGTTTATGGAACCAGAATAAAAAGACTTCCTAATTTTAAAAATGAGGAAAGAAATTTAAGATTTTTAATGCATTATTTTGGCAATAGATTTTTAAGTCTGGTTACAAGTGTTTTGTACGGACAATGGATAACGGACATGGAAACATGTTATAAACTTTTCCCAAGAAAAGCTTTGGACGGAGTAAAGCTTAACGCAAAAGGATTTGAGTTTGAGCCTGAAATTACCTCAAAACTTTTAAAAAAGGGATACAGGATTTTAGAACTTCCTATTCAAGTTACTCCAAGAGGCTATGAAGAAGGGAAGAAAATAAGTGCTTTTAAAGACGGTACAAAAGCTTTTTGGTACTTATTTAAATACAGGTTTACAGATTGAAGATAATGCGCAAGATTTTTGTATTTATAGTAAATCAGAAATATATATTATTAATTATTTTAATCGCTACATTTTTTTTATTCCCCTTATTACAAAATGGTCTTTATAACAGTCATGACTCAGAAGCGCATGTGGCTCGATTTGCTGGATATTTTCAAGCATTTAGAGACGGACAAATTATTCCACGTTGGGCTGGGAATCTAAATTACGGCTATGGCTCTCCCCTGTTTATATTTTTCTATCCCCTGCCGGGTTACATTGCAAGCTTTTTGCATTTATTTAATTTAAGTTTTGAATCAATATTTAAAATCATGATTTATCTAAGTTTTATATTATCTCCAATATTTTTATTCATTTGGTTAAGAAAATACGCAAAGGAAGAAGTTGCTTTTATCGCCTCAGTTATTTATCTTCTTACTCCTTACAGGTTTTTAGACACCTTTGTTAGGGGAGACATAGCGGAACTAATAAGTTTTGTATTTATTCCTATTATTTTCTTTTATATAGATAAAAGTATTAAGCAAAATGCAATTAAAGATATAATATTTGGTGGAATATTTTATGGTTTATTTATTCTTTCCCATAACGGTATTGCGTTAATGTTTACCCCTGTTTTTTTAGCATATGCTATTATATTTTCCAAAGATATAAAAAAACTTTTCTACCCCACTCTTATTATCGGTTTGGGGTTGATGCTTTCGAGCTTTTTTTGGTTACCGTCGATTTTAGAAGGTAAATATGTTCTGTCTAAATTAATTGTTGAAAAGGTATATTTAAGTAACTTTATTGATATCCCAAATTTAATTTATTCAAAGTGGGGATTTGCCCCTGAAATTAATACTACAAAAGGACAATCACCTCAACTTGGAATCCTTTATGTTTTGATCCCAGTCATAACAATCATATTTTGGAAGCATTTTATTAAATATAAGAAAATGTTAATTTTTTGGCTGTTTATATTTTGCATATCTGTTTTTATGGTAACACCATATTCCAAAGCTTTATGGGAAAATCTACCTCTGATAAAGCTAATGGGTTATCCCTGGAGATTTATCGCAGTAGCAGGTTTTTCACTATCTATGATCGCTTTTTATATACTGGGAAAAATAGACAGAAAGATTTATTTATCTGTAATACTTTTTATATTTATCATATCGTCTCTTCAGTACGTAAAAGTTAACGGGTATAGTTATAAAAATGATAATTTTTATTTAGAATATAAAGGCACTACTGATTATCATATGAGGACAAGTACTGTTTGGACAGCGGGGGATTTTTCTTCAATCCCCCTTAAAAATATAGAGATAATTTCGGGTGAAGGAGCTATAAAGAATATATCTAGAAAATCTAATATGCATAGCTTTATATTACAAGCTGATACACCTATTCAAATACTCGATAACACTGTATATTTTCCAGGCTGGAGGGTGGATGTTAACGGAGATAGAGTGCCAATTGAATTCCAAGATGTAAGTCATAGGGGGTTAATAACCTTCTACGTAAAACAAGGTGTTTACAATGTTAAGGTTTTTTTCAGCGAAACACCTTTGAGATTATTGTCTGATACCATAAGTATCTTGGGATTAATACTTATAATAGCGTATTTTATGAATAAAAAATTTGAAATAATAAAACTTAAGACATGAAAAAAATATATATAATTTTATTTGCTATTTTTTTATTAGGTACGTTTTTACGGTTTGTCGATTTAGGTAAAAATCCTACAGGCTTTCATGTTGATGAGGCATATTTTGGATATAACGCCTTTTCAATCTTAAAAACAGGAAGAGAAATAACGGGAAATTTATTACCCTTTAACTTACATTCATTTCTATACAGCCCCGCGGGATATTCATATAGCGCAATACCCTCTATAGCAATTTTTGGTTTAAGTGAATTAAGCACCAGATTTCCAGCAGCCTTATTTGGAAGTTTAACCGTTCCTTTGGTTTATTTATTAGTTATTTTAATTTTTAAAGATAAAAAAAATAAAGAAGTAATTGGTCTTTTGAGTAGCTTTTTTCTGGCTATTTCTCCTTGGCATATTAATTTATCCAGACTATCAACCGAAAGTGTTTTGGTGGTCTTTTTTATAACATTAGGTATGTGTCTTTATATATATTGGCTAAATAAGAATAAATTATATTTATTAATTCTTGCATTCATTGTTTTTGCAATTAACTTAGTTATTTATCAGGCTGCAAGAAGTTTTCTTCCAATTTTTATACCGCTTTTGTTTTTATACGGTTTATATATAAAAAAGATAAATATAAAAAAATTAGTTATTCCATCTATTATTTATTTAGTACTGATAGTGACCCCTGTTATATATGTTTTACTCTCTCCCCAACTCTCATTTAGGATTAGAAGTTTATCAATATTTCAAAATCCCCTAACTCAATTAGTGCTTGAAGAACAGTTAAGAGAAGATGGCGTAAAAAATGTTTCTATATTTACTGCCAGAGCATTCCATAACAAAATATCTAACTACTCATCTACTTTTGTTAAAAATTATTTTGATCATTTTTCTTTTAATTTTCTTTTTAATGATTTAGGACTCCCCATAAGATACAAAGTGCCGTCAATGGGACTGCTTTATATTATCGATTTATTGTTTATTCTTTCTGGGGTTTATTTTTTGATAAAAGAAAAGGAGAAACTTCTTTTGATCTTAGGTTGGATATTAATAGTTCCAATTGGAAGCGGGCTAACTTTTGATGATATACCAAATTTACAAAGAACCCTTTTAGTTTTCCCCGCCCTTTCTATTTTAATTGCTTTTGGTTTTATAAATATTTTAAATAACGCGGTTATATTAAACAAAAAATTTAGGTTCGCGTCTTTAATTATTGGAGCAATATTTAGCTTTATTATTATTTATAATTTTTTCTTTTATATTCATCAATACCATATCCATCAAGTGGTTCATCAGCCTTGGTATAGGCAAGAAGGCTATAGGGACTTAGTTTATACAATTAATAGTCAGTATAAGATTTATGAAAAGATAGTAATAACTGATTCAAATTCTGCTCCTACAATTTTTCTTGCCTTCTATAGCAAATATGATCCGTTAAAACTTCAAGCTATTATTAAAGACACGAATAAAACAAACTATGGAAGTATCTCTTTTGATAAATATGAAATTACAGAAGAAAAGTGCCCTCTTGCCCAGCTTGTATCGATAGATCCAATTAGTAAAGTAAAGACCACGACCTTAAGAGGAGTTAAAAACACTCTTTATATAAATGATCAAGGCTGTCCGATTCCAAAAGAGGGAGTAAAGGTAGTAGCTCAAATAAAAAGACCTGATAATACAGTTGCATTTACATTACTGTCTTTAAAATAAACATGAACAACCAACATTTTACCAGAGGATCTGGTTTACTTGAGAATTTTCTAGCAAGAAAAAGAGCACAAAAGGCAAACAGCCTTATTCCGAAAAGCTTAGAAAAAGGAAAAATATTAGATATTGGATGCGGATCTTATCCTTATTTTTTAACTACATCAGGCTTTAAAGAAAGGTATGGAATCGATCCTTTCCTTATAACTTCAAATGTTAACGGGATAATTCTTAAAAAACACAATGTAATCAAAAACCCACTTCCCTTTAAAGAAAATTTCTTTGATGTTGTTACAATGCTTGCTGTTTTTGAACATATTGAAGATTCTAAAATCGACTTTGTTTTAAAGGAGATATTAAGAGTCTTAAAAGACGGTGGTTTTCTTATTATGACTACTCCATCTCCATGGTCGGATAAAGTATTGCACGCAGTCTCATTATTTTCTTTAATAAGTGCTGAGGAGATACATGATCATAAACATCACTATTCTAAATTAGCAATAGAAAAATTAATAGAAAAAGCAGGATTTGAAAAAGACAATATAAAAGGGGGATTTTTTGAATTAAGCTTCAATATGTGGTTTAAAGTTCAAAAATGAATATTTTTAAAAAAATTAATTTTGCTTTAGTGTTAGTTATTTTGATAGCCCTTTTTTTAAGGTTTTATCAGCTTGGCAATATTCCCGCGGGATTACTAAACGATGAAGCTAATGCCGGGTATGATGCCTACTCTCTGCTTCTTACGGGAAGAGATCAATGGAATAATTTTTTACCTGTAAATAATTTTATTGGTTTTGGAGATTTTCAGCCTCCCATACATAGGTATTCATCATTAATTCCTATCTTTCTATTTGGTTTAAATGAGTTTTCCATCAGGTTTATATCAGCTTTAGCCGGAGTTTTATCCACTGCCGTTTTATATTTCTTAGTCAAGAAATTAATTAACCAAAAGGCTGCTTTTTTCTCAGCATTGTTACTGGCAGTAATGCCTTGGGCAGTTGGGCTAAATAGGATAGGACATGAATCTAATCTTGCTATTTTATTTTTGCTAATTGCACTCTTTTTTGGGCTATTACAAAAATCTCCTAAAAGCTTATTTTACTGCGTTTTTTTTCTTTCCCTTACTATGTATACTTATTCCGCCTATATTCTTTACGCCCCTTTAGTTTTAATAGTAGTTCTATATTTAAATTATAAAAAGGAAAAGGGATATAGGTATTTGTTAAAACCTTTAATATTGTTCTTAATTATTATATCCCCGATAATTTTTCAAAAAAATTCGGCTTTAGTAAGATTTTCCCAGGTAGGTTTGACAACCAACATTAACAGCATAGGCTTAATAAATAACCTCAATGACGAGAGAGGTCAATGCTTAAATTTATTTAATCCTATTATTTGCAAAATAACAGATAATAAAGGGATTCTTTTTACAAGCACATTTGTTAAAAATTATTTATCTCATTTTTCTCCCAACTTTTTATATATAAACGGTACTGCCACACAATTTTCAATATTGCCAAAAAGGGGATTAGATTATCTTTTTAACTTCTTACCTTTAATAATAGGAGTTACATTTTTTTTGAAAAATGGTAGGCCACGAAAATTAAATGTAGCCTTAATTATTTTATTCTTACTTTCTCCTTTACCGGATTCGTTTACGAGTGACGGAAACTATACAAGGACATCTATAATGCAACCATTCCTAGCCCTTTTCGGCGGTTTGGGAATTTATTATGTTTTCGATATTTTAAAAGAAAGAAAGAAATTAAGGTATTTACTTACTACCATATTTGTGTTAGTCATTTCTTTTAGTTCTGTTTCTTTTTTTGTAATCTATACCACCTACTTTAAAAACAATTATTCCATTTTTTCCCAATACGGATATAAAGATTTAATGGAAAAAACTTACTTTTTAAAAAACGATTATGACAGAATTTATATATCAAAGCATTTAAATGATGCCAAACAGTATATCTATTATCTTTTCTACAATAAATATGATCCTTCTTCCTTTCAGCAAAAAGAAAACGTAGATTACAAAACTGGTAGTGATGGATGGATATCAATAGATAGAATAAATAATATATATTTTGTTGATAATCCACCAATAGCAAAAGAGCTAAAGGGACTGTCGGATGAAAGGATTTTAATTATTTCAAATCCTGTTGATTTTCCTAAAGACGTTAAGCCCGTTTTTGTAATTAAAGATAAACTGGGAAACGTGATATTTAAAGCAATTAGAAACTTTGATTTGCTAGAATATGAAAAGAGACAGAAATTGTTAAAATCATAAAAAAATGCAATATATTAAAAAATACAAAAATTTAATTCTACTCGTATTTATAGTTTTCATTTCGGTTTTTTTAAGATTTTATCAGTTAAATACAAATCCACCAAGCCTTACTTGGGATGAGGTAGCCTGGGGATATAATGCCTACTCATTAGGACTTGACGGAAAAGATGAGTTTGGAAGATTTTTGCCCATAGATTATCTTGAATCATTCGGAGATTTCAAACCCCCTGTCTACGCATATCTTGATGTTATTCCTATTAAAATTTTTGGTTTAAATGAGTTTGCAGTAAGGTTTCCGTCTGCCTTTTTTGGAGTACTTACAGTAATACTTACTTATTTTTTGGTAAAAAGAATTTTTTCCCAGAGTAAACATAAGGAAAACTACGCACTCTTATCTTCATTATTCCTTGCCATATCTCCGTGGCACATCCTCTTGTCTAGGGCTGCTTTTGAGGCAAACGTAGCGTCATTTTTTATAGCATTAGGTATTTGGGGATTTCTGGCTGCAACTAGGGATAAGAAATGGTATTTGGTAATTTCAGCAATATCCTTTGCCATATCGATGTATACATTTAATACATCAAGAATTGTTGTCCCGCTTTTGGTGCTGATCCTAGTGATTGTTTTTAGAAAAAAGCTTTTAACAATCAAGAAAGAAACGATTGTCGCCTTTGTAGTAGGTTTTTTGATTTTTTTACCAATTATCGGTTTTTTACTTTCTCCCCAGGCTTCCTTGAGGTTTAAGGAGGTAAATATATTTTCAGATCCCGCAGTTGTAAAAACCGCCAACCAAGAAATTGCAAATGACTCAAATGCGCTTTGGTCAAAGATAATTCATAATAGAAGGGTTTTGTATTCGCTTGAGTATGTAAAACATTATTTTGATAATCTTTCTCCAATATTTTTATTTATAAAAGGAGACGGAAATCCTAAGTTTTCCACTCAAGAAGTAGGCCAAATGTATATATTCGACATAGTCTTTTTTGTGGCGGGAATATTGTTGCTTCTAAAAAGAAAGGAAGGGAGTTTCTGGCTTATTCCGCTTTGGCTTTTAATAGGCATAATTCCAGCAGCAACGGCAAGGGAGACTCCACATGCTCTAAGAATTGAGACTACCCTCCCAACCTTTCAGATAATTGTGGCTTACGGGTTTGTCCAGGTTTTGGATTTTGTAAAAAAAAGAAAAAAAGTGGTAGCGGGTATTTTATTTTCCCTTTTGTTTTTAAACGTTGTTTACTTTGCCCACAATTATTTAAAACATTATCCATTTGACTATTCTGGAGAATGGCAATACGGATATAAGGAGTCAATAGATTTTGTAAAAACACAAGAGAATGACTATGACTATATTCAAATTACCCAAACTTTAGGCAGACCATATGTGTATTATCTTTTCTACACAGGTAAAAACCCAAAATATTTTAGAGAAAATTCCAGCATTGACAGGGATGCATTCGGTTTTGTCAATATAGAAAGAGTAGGTAAATATGTTTTTCCAAAAGATTTTAATTATGAGCTAAGTGAAAAGAATAAAGTTTTATACATCAATACTCCATATAATTTGCCCCAAAATATAAATATAATCAAAACATTTTATTTATTAGACGGTACACCCGTATTGGTAGCTTACACTTATGGTTAATAAAAAATTACTTTTAATATTAATTAGCAGTATTGTAATTCTTGCTGCCTTTTTAAGAATCTACCAGCTTGGTAATGTTCCGCCTTCTCCTGATTGGGATGAGGTTGCCTTAGGATATGACGCTTATTCGATAATTCAAACTGGAAGGGATGAATTTGGTAAATTTCTTCCAGTTGTACTTAGATCCTTTGATGATTACAAGCCCGCCCTTTATGCCTATCTTATTATTCCCGCAATCTTTTTGTTTGATCTTGGTGTTTTTGCTGTTAGATTCCCTTCAAGTGTTTTTGGCATTATCTCGGTTATTGCCGTTTTTTTCCTAACCAGGGAACTTTTTGAGAAACAAAAGTACAGAGATTATATTTCTCTTGTCGCAAGCTTTCTTTTGGCCATATCTGCCTGGTCCCTTCAGTTTTCAAGAGTTGGCTTTGAATCCAACGTAGCTAGTACATTAAATATTCTGACAGTGCTGTTTTTTGTTAAGGGAATTAAAAAGCCATGGATGCTTGTGTTATCCGCAATTTTTGCAGGACTTGGAATCTACACCTATCAAAGTGAGAAAGTGTTTGTGCCTCTTTTGGTATTAGGACTTTTGCTTATATATAGAAAACAGATATGGTCACTTTCAAAAAAATATATTTTGGCCGCATTAGTAGTTGGAGTTATTGTTATTCTGCCGATGTTTTTTTACATCTTAAATAACCAAGCGGCGCTTTTAAGAGTTACCGGAACAAGCATTTTTTCATATAAAACAGAGCTTTTGAAGTCTAATATCCAAAAGCTTGAAAGAGATAAAATGAACAATGACAACCTCGGTTTAATATTTGATAACAGAAGAGTGGTTTACGCAAAGACCATTATCGCAGGTTACATTTCTCATTTTGACCCAAACTGGCTTTTTTTAAGAGGGGATATAGCAAGGCATCACGCTCCCAATATGGGGCTTTTATATCTGTTTGAAATTCCATTTATTCTTTTTGGAATTTATTTACTTATGTTTTCCGATTTTAATAGAGAAACCAAGCTTTTAATTTTCGGCTGGCTTTTATTGGCACCTGTTCCTGCTTCTATTACAACAGGAGTTCCTCATGCGGTAAGGACGCTAAATTTTCTTCCTACATGGCAAATCCTTACTGCTATAGGAATAGTATACTCATTTGTTTATTTACAAAGATTTAAAAAAGCAAAATATATTGGATTTTTAATTTTTTCCTTTGTATTCATCTTTAATTTTGCATACTTTTTAAATCAGTATTTTGTTCAGCAAAATTATTATCATTCAGCCGATTGGCAATACGGGTATAAACAGGCTGTAGATGAGGTATTAAGGTTGCAGGATAAATACGATCAAATTGTTATTTCAGATAATCAGCCGATGGATAAGTCATACATGTTTTTCCTCTTCTATCTTAAATTCCCCCCAAGCGAGTATCAAAAGACAGGAAGTACAAGTTCAGGAAGTTTTGAGTCCCATCATTCATTCGGTAGATATACTTTTAGATCTATTGACTGGCAAAAAGACAGTTTACTCAAAAATACGCTTTTTGTTGGGACTTCCAAAGATATCCCAGGCGGTGCTTCTGTTATCAAAACAATATATAATTTAGACGGAAGCATTGCAATTAGGATTGTGGGAACATGAAATTAAAAGATATAAAATTATCTAATTTTTTAAACAAAGAATTTTTAATTCTGGGTGTTTTTGTACTGATTGGCAGTTTTTTAAGATTACAGGGTGTTTTAACCAATTCTTTTGCCTATACCTATGACGTGGGAAGAGACATGCTTGCCCTTTATAATATTGTCGTAAACCACGATCTTATGTTTATTGGCGCTACAACAGGTATTCAAGGTGTATTTTACGGCCCTTGGTGGTACTACATGCTTACACCCTTTTTTGTTATTTTTCAAGGTGACCCTGCAGGGATTGCTTTTACAATGGCACTTTTTGGCATAGCTTCAATTCTCATAGCTTACTTAATCGGCAAAAAAATAGGAGGTAATTTTTTAGCAATTTCTTTTGCAATTCTAACCAGCGTGTCTCCTGCCTTAATCTCTTTATCAGCTCAAATTTGGAATCCTAATATTGCACCCTTATTCGTTCTTTTATCCTTTTTTTGCTTATATAAAATTTATACATTTGAGAAAAAAGCAAGCAATAAATATTTTTTCCTGATCGGTTTATTTTTGGCAATAAATATTGATCTTGAGATATTGTGGGGATTGTTATTTTCTCTTTCAGTAATAGCTTCACTAATAATTGTTCTTAATAAAAAAATAAAAATTAAACAAATAATATTTTTCGCATTAGGCGCATTAATAATTGCAACGCCGAGGATCTTTTTTGAACTCAAGCACGGTTTTTTAATGACAAAATCTTTTATAGCATTTTTACTTAGCAAAAATTCAACAGAAGACCCATTGACCTTTTTACAAATATTAGAAAACAGGGTTTTTAGTTTTTTTGATCTTTTCACTAATTCACTTTCATTCAATAATCAAATTTTGGGCTTATCGCTAATTATTTTTATCGTGACAGCGATACTTTTTTTCTATAGAAAGTCTTCGGACATTATTAAGAAGTTTATAGTTACACAAGTTACGATATTGTTAGTTTTTTTTGCGGGAACAGTTATTTTTAGCCGCGCCTTATGGCCCCATTATCTGGTTGGATTGCCTGTAGTTTATATTTTTCTTTTTTCTCTAAGCTTGTACTTGGTGTACAAAAGATTAAACGTTACTATCCCCGCATTTATCATTATCCTTTTATTAATAGTTAATTTAGACCCTGTGTCACAAATAAAAGGTTTTAACACCCCCTTGTTTGAGGGAAACGCGTCAGTTTATAGGAATCAGCTTGCTGTTGTTGATTATGTATATAGGCAGGCAAATGGCAAAGATTTTAAATACGTTGTCTATACGCCTCCTGTTTTTGACTATACATACAGATACCTTTTTATGTGGTATGGACCCAAGATTTATCATTATTCTACAAATGAAGAGGCAAGAACGGCATTTTTTATTATAGAACCAGATCCGGGATATGAAGACAGGCCTAAGTGGTGGTTAAGGGATAGGGAAAACGATGGAAAAATAATAAAATTAGAAACTCTTAAAGGAGGCATTGTTGTTCAAACAAGAATTCATTAATTTTATGAAGCACATTAAAAATGGTTTTAAGCTTTTGAAAAAGCATAAAAAACTAGTTTTTATAATTGCTATCTTTCTAGCATATTTCTTTTTAAGAATTTATCAGATGGATATAAAATATCCTTTTGGTTATGACCAGGTAGACAATGCGTGGGCAGCAAAAAATATTTTAGTTAATAACCAATTTCCTCTGGTTGGAATGGTTGCGAAAGCAAATAGCGGGGTCTACATAGGTCCAGCATATTATTATCTTGTTTCATTTTTTTACTGGGTTTTTAACCTTCATCCGCAAGCTAGCCAAGTGATTGCTCTTTTAACTGCCTTATTTAATTTCTGGGTATTGTTTTTAATTGCCAAAAAACTTTTTAATTATCAGGTAGCTGTCATTGCAGTTTTGATATATGCGTTTAATTACAAAACACTGATTTTTGAAGGAATCCAATGGCCTGTTCAACTTCTTCCAGCAGTCTCGCTGATTATTTTCTATCTTTTATATAAAGTGTCCTTGGGAGAAGTCAAAAAATTAATTTTACTTTTTTTTACAATTGGAATCGCTTTTAATCTGCATTTTACTGCCATTTTTTTTCCAATAATTGTATTTTTAGCTCTCCCCTTTTTGCCAAAGACTAGAAAAACCTTAAAATATATTCTTTTGTCATTTGGCGTATTTATTATTTGGATTATTCCAAATTTACTTTTCTCTTTAACCAATGCGAGCTATGGCTCAAATACAGCGTCATATTTTTCCACCTATTTCCATGGTTTTCATTTAACAAGAATGCTCCAGATTATAGGCGATGCCTTTATTCAATTTGATCAATTTTTGGTGTTGGACATATTAAAACCTTTTAAGATTTTTTTACTCCCTCTTTTTATATTTGCCTATTTATTTAAATCATTTACAAGAGAAAAAAGAATATTTTCTTACTTAGTTGTCTTATGGTTTATGGTTCCTTGGCTTGTATTCACAGTTTATAGTGGTGAGATAAGTGATTATTATTTTATAACAAACAAGTTTATTGCTGTTTTAATAATTTCCTTTTTTATCAATCTATTGTGGAACAAAAGACACATTTTATCCAAAATAGTTGTTTTGGTGTTTTTATTAGTCTATTGTTTTTTTGGTATATCAGCATATCTTCCCTATAAAGATGAGGGAAATTTAGTTATAAAAACTCAAAATGCTCAAAAAGCAGTGGATGAAGGAAGGCGTATAGAGTTTCAGGTAGGAGTTTCAGAGTCATATATTTATTATTATCTTATGAAGCAAAAAGGAGTTGACGTATATGGAAAAGCTAATAAAAAGTGATTTTTAAAACAATACTTGCTTTGGAAGAATTGGACTTAAGCAAAATTAAGTTGAAATGTTAAAACAAATAAAGAAATCTAATCTTATTTTTATATTATTTTTTATAATTTTGGCTTTTATTCCTGTTTGGTCTTTGTTTGCCCCCGGACTTCCTCAAACCCATGATGGAGTTGATCATGTGGCAAGGATAATGGCTTTTTATCAAAATCTTTCCGAAGGGATACTTATTCCAAGATGGGCATCAATTTTAAATTGGGGATACGGCCATCCAATTTTGCAATTTTTATATCCCCTGCCTTCATATATAGCGTCATTATTCGTTCTTTTTGGCTTTTCATTTATGGACTCAGCAAAAATAGTTTATATATTGGGTGAAATTTTGTCTTTTTGTTTTATGTATCTTTGGCTAAAGCAGTTTATGGCCAGAAGCTCTTCGCTTTTAGGAGCTGTTTTATATGCTTATGCGCCCTATAGATTTATTGATTTATTTGTAAGAGGGGATATAGGAGAAAACCTCGCTTTTGCGTTTATTCCACTCTCGTTGTACTTTATACACAAGTTAAGCGTTAAAAAAGACTATCTGAGTTTGTCTTTGGGGTCTTTCTCAATTGCTTTTTTAATACTTTCGCATAATGCAATTTCCTTAATTACAATTCCCTTAATTTTTTTATATGGATTGTTTTTATGGTGGAAATTAAAGTTTGATAAAAGTTTTCTTATTAAATTTTTAGTTCAGTTTGGTTTGGGTTTTACGTTTTCAATGTTTTTCTGGCTTCCAGCTTTGATTGAGGGAAAATACACTTTAAGAAATATAGTGACCCAAGGCGTATATAAAACCAATTTTATAAATTTAGGTAATTTAATTTACGGACCATGGAGTTTTGGAGGAAGCGGAGTATTTAGCATACAAATTGGAATAGTACATCTTATTGCATTAATAGCCTCACCCTTCATTGCTTTTAAATTATATTTAAAAAAAGATAAAAGCTTATATTTAGTCCTAGGTCTTTTAGTGTTTACGCTTCTTTCTATTTTTATAATGTCTTCGGTTTCTGACTTTATCTGGTCAAGGGTAATTCTACTGCAAAATTTCCAGTTTCCCTGGAGATTTTTAGGTTTAATCGTATTTACAACATCTGTCTTGGGAGCTTTGATCTCTGAACAAATAAAACAAAAACACAAGACATTTGTAATTTTAGTTTTGATAATACTGGTAGTGGTACTTAACATTCGTTATACAATTCCCCAGGGATATTTTTATACGCTGGATAAGTTTGAGAACGGTTTGTATAAAAGCACCACAGACACCGGTGAAAGTTCTCCTATCTGGTCTGTAAGGTTTATGGAGCATTTTCCTAAATCGCCAATTGAGGTTATTGAAGGAAAAGGAAGCGTTAAGGAAATTATTCATAAAACAACGTATAGAAAATATGAATTCAAATCAGACCAAAGTGCCAGGATTTTAGTAAATATTTTATATTTTCCCAACTGGATAATATATGTAGATGGTAAAAAACAGATTATGCAGTTTCAAGATCCAAACTACAGAGGCCTTATGACCTTTATAGTAACAGGAAGACCTCATACAATTGAAGCAATTTATGAGAATACAAAACTGAGAACAATGTCTGATTTGATTTCGTTTACAAGCGTAGTTGGTATTTTAGGACTTTTATTAATAGGCTTAGCGAAAAGAAAAGCCCATCAGTTATAATAATGTTATGAGAAAAACTTTATCCGTTGTTTTGGCCACATTTAATGAGGAAAGAAACCTTCCAGCCTGTCTTGAAAGCTTTAAAGATATTGCAGATGAAATAATAATTGTTGATGGTACTTCTAAAGATAAAACAGTAGAAATTGCTAAAAAATACAAAGCAAGAGTAAAAATTACCACCAATAAACCCAATTTCCATATAAATAAGCAAATGGCTATAGAAATGGCCAAATGCGATTGGATTCTACAAATGGATGCGGATGAACATGTAAGCAGGGAAATGAGAGAGGAAATTAAGAATATTTTGGAAAACGATAATGGAGAATTTAACGGATACTGGATGCCAAGGAAAAATTGGTTTTTGGGAAGGTTTCTGATGAAGGGCGGACAATATCCCGATTACACTCTAAGGTTATATAGAAGGGGAAAGGGAAGGCTACCCATGGTCCACGTTCATGAACAGGCAGAAGTTAGCGGAAAAGTAGGTTACTTAAAATCTGCACTTCTTCATTATCCCTACGCAAGTTTTAAACATTATGTTAAGAAATGGGATTTTTATAACAATATTTTTGCAACCCAGATAAATGACCAGCTTAAAGGGAAAAATATTTTTCAAAAATTGTTTTTTGCCGTTATGAATCTTTTTGTATTACCAACGCATTGGCTTATAACTACATTTTTTAGACATAAGGGCTTTATGGATTCTTGGCAAGGTTTTACCTTTTCTTTGTTTTCAGCGCTAAGGTTTCCGATTTCATATATAAAGTATTTGGGAGCGTATAAATTTTTGTTTATAGTTATACTTTTAATTGCATCTCTTATCCGTTTTTATAATTTTCCTGACCGTTGGGGGCTTGGCGGAGATGATGGAAGAGATGCAATGATCGCATTAGAAGCTTTAAAACGCCACGAGCTACCCTTAATGGGTCCTTTTAGCAGTGCTGGCCCATTTGTTTTTGGAGGTATTTATTATTGGTTTATAATGGCAGCTTATTTAGTTTTGCCTTTTATGATAAATGCCCCTTGGATATTTTTAGAAGTAGTAAGTATTGCAACGGTTGGATTTTTGATGTATTTGGGAAAGATACTTAAAGGAGAAAAGTTTTCAATTATACTAGGTATTCTTGCCTGTGTTTCTCCTCAGCTTTTAGCAAGAACACTTTCCCTAGGTCCGCACACTTTCATACCAATGTTTGCAACACTTGCTCTAATCTTCTTTGTAATACTATGGCAGAGAAAAAAATTACTTTTTGCATTTTTAATGGGTATTTTTATTGGACTTGGGATATCTTTCCATTATCAAGCTGTAAATCTTTTAATATTTTTACCTGTAGCTTTTATCATAACGCCTCTTTCTTTTAAAAAGCGATTAATTTCTTTTATTCTTGTATTTTTGGGACTTTTACTGACATCCCTGCCTCTTTTATACTGGGATTATTTTCAAGACTTTTCCAATACAAGAAATATACTTGATTATCTCTTAATTGGTCAGTATAGGATCTATGTTCCCAATTCCTGGAGATTATTTGTTTTTAATTATGTCCCAAGTTACTGGGGATTTGTTGTGGGAAATTTTCCTGTAGTTGGATTTTTGTTATTTATTTCAAGCTTTTTAATGTTTATTTATTCGGTTTTAAAAAGAAACATTTCCAAGGTTTTTATAGCTTTGGGCATAATATTTATGATTTTATTGTTTGTAAATAGATTTTATAAAGGAGAAAGATCAGAGGGTTATCTTTTATACTTCTTGCCATTTATTCTTATTTTTGCGACTCATTTAATAAATGAACTTTTAGATTTTAAAAATAAATGGGTAAAGTACTTGGGTATATTAGTTTTTATACTAGTAGTGGTTTTTAATGTAGCTTACTTTCCCATTGTTTTTACTTTTAAATCTATTGGAAATGAAACTAAATTGATTTCAAGAGACTTAAGCGATAAATTCCCAAATACAAAATTTTCCATCTACGATTTTAAGTATAAGATGTATACATCAAGTATGCCTTTGTCTCTTCGAATGAGCTTTGAAGGAAAAACAGATTTAAATGGCAAAAAAATTGGTATTTCCTGTTATGGCAAAGGCTGTCCCAAGGGACTTCCTGTAATAAACGAAGGGTTTTACATAGTTGATCTTTCTAAAGTCAAAAGGCAAGATTTTGAAAAAAAGATTTGGATTAATGTAAACCAGTCTTCAGTCTATGATGATTTGATAGGCTATCTTCGCAAAAACCAGCTAAAATCCAGCTTTTCTTTAATAGATTATATAAAGGATAAAATAAAAATATGAAGATATTGGTAACAGGTGGAGCAGGATATATAGGAAGCTTTATGACAAAGGCTCTTTTGGATAGGGGAGATGAGGTAGTTGTTTTTGATAGTCTTGAAAGGGGAAGAAAAGAAGCTGTTGATCAAAGGGCAAAATTGATTTTGGGTGATATAAAAGATAGAGGCTCGCTGCAAAAACTTTTTACCCAAAACAAATTTGATGCTGTAATGCATTTTGCAGGTTACATTTCTGTTGAAGAATCAACCAAAAATCCCAAAATTTATTATCAAAACAATGTTATAGGTTCCAAAAATTTGTTTGATATAGCAATTGACGTTGGAAGTGTTAATAAATTGATTTTTTCTTCATCTGCTGCGGTTTACGGAAACCCTGTAAAAGTCCCAATACCCGAGGATCATCCCAAAAACCCTACAAGCGAATATGGTAAAAACAAACTCGAAGTAGAAAGACTTCTGGATAATTTAATAAAAGACCATCCGCAGATTAATTTTAGTGTCTTAAGGTATTTTAACGCCTGTGGGGCAGCCTTAGACGGGCTTTTGGGTGAAACTCATAATCCTGAAACTCATATAATTCCCCTTGCAATTAGGGCAGGTATTGAGGGAAGGCATTTCAGTCTTTTTGGTACAGATTATGATACGCCTGATGGAACCTGCATAAGAGACTATATACATGTACTTGATCTAGTTGAGGCCCATTTACTTGCGCTTAAAAAAATAACAGAAAGTAACGGTAGTTTTTACTATAACGTTGGAACAGGAAAAGGATTTTCAAACAGGGAAATTTTAGAAGAGATTGAGAAGATAAGCGGCAAAAAACTAAATATTATAGAAAGAGAAAGAAGAGCAGGAGACGCAGAT
Source organism: uncultured Gammaproteobacteria bacterium (assembly GCA_964624955.1). Taxonomy (GTDB): domain Bacteria; phylum Patescibacteriota; class Microgenomatia; order Levybacterales; family UBA12049; genus JACQHJ01. Next base: position 1,570 of record CAZUZF010000002.1, on the reverse strand, counting down.
GAACTGGTCGCTGATCCCACAAAGATTAAAAATGAAATAGGATTTTTACCAAAATATTCTGATTTAGAAACTATTATAAAAACAGCATGGCAATGGCACCAGAGAGAATAAAATGTTTGTCAAAATTATATTTATAGTTATTATTATTTCTCTTTTTTGTGTTTTAACTCCTCTATCATACGCAAGATCAGAGTATGTTCTTCCATACCCTTCAGCTATGCCGGGAAGTATATTTTATAAGTTAAATTTAGTTAAAGAAAAAGTGATGAAGTACTGGTATTTTGGAAACTTCGGGCAGTTTTTTTATAATCTAAAGCAATCAGATAAGTATTTAGTTGAGGCAAAAACCTTATTCGAATATAATCAATACCTTTTGGGATATCAAGCCCTTGAGAAATCAAATAAGTTTTTTTTAAACACAAAACAGTATTTGTTAAATGCTCAAAACCAAGGAAAGGAAATATCCCAAAATATTAATATTCTTTCCCAAGCTTCTCTAAAACACGTAGAGGTTTTGTCGGATTTGCAAAAACGTCTACCCAACTCTTTTGTGTGGACGCCAGAAAAAGATAAAGCAACAAGACTTAATCTTAAAGAAATAATCGAAGATTCAATTAAACTTAGGCAGAAGTATTTATGAAGAACTTATTAAAGTTAGGTTATTTAACAAATCTTTTGTTATTTACTATTTTTTCCTTCCTTTTTGTTGACCCAAACCTTATTTATTTAAAAAATGTTTACAGCGGTTTTGCATTTAATTATAGAGGTATCACCACTTTTATATATGTCTTATTTATTATCTCTTTTTTTAGTTTTTACTTTTTGTTTATTAGGCTTTTTAACAAAAATAAGCTTAATAAAAAAGATCTAGTTGTTTTAACTCTAATAACTATTATTGGTTTGTTTTTGTCATATCCCGCAAACGTTTCTTATGACATTTTCAATTATATAGCTACTGCAAAAGTAAGTTTTTCTTATTTGGAAAATCCATATATAATTATGCCCATTCAGTTTGCAAATGATCCGCTTTTACTTTTTACCCATGCTGCAAACAAGACTGCATTATATGGTCCATTTTGGATATTGTTAACTTCAATTCCTTTTGTCCTGGGATTTGGACAGTTTTTAATAATACTATTTAACCTTAAGTTCTTTGTTTTGTGTTTTTATCTTTTAACCCTATATTTAATGTATAGATTTTCTAAAAACATAGAAGGAATTCTTATTTTTGCCCTTAACCCACTAGTTATATTTGAATCATTGGTCTCAGCGCATAATGATATTGTAATGATGTTTTTTGCTTTACTTTCTTTGTATTTAGTTAAGAATAAAAAAATATTATTGGGATTAATGTTTTTAGTTTTATCTATATTAATAAAATTTGCAACCATTTTTCTAATACCAGTTTTTATCTACCTTTTTATTAAGCAAATAAAAAAAGAACAAATAAACTGGGACAAAATATTTTTATTTTCCTCAATCTCCATGTTTTTAGTTTTTCTTCTTTCTCCTATTAGAGAAGAGATATATCCATGGTATGGAATATGGTTTTTAATTTTTATTCCGTTTA
>CAZUZF010000001.1:16566-48287 GCA_964624955.1 uncultured Gammaproteobacteria bacterium | reverse complement strand
AACTTAAATCAGTTAATAAATATGTTCGAATATTTAAGCTACTCGAAGTTGATATTTTACCCAGTGGTGATCTTGCAATTTATGATAAATCTCTTGATCTTTTAGACGCAGCAATTGTCTCAATCCACAGCGTCTTTAATATGGATAAAGATCAAATGACACAAAGAGTTTTAAAAGGCTTATCTTACAAAAAGGCAAAGATCCTTGCTCACCCAACAGGAAGGATGCTAAATATTAGGCCTGGTTATGATTTGGATTTTGATAAGATTTTTGAGTTTTGCAAAAAAAACAATAAGGCTTTGGAGATAAACAGCTGGCCTCAAAGACTTGATCTTTCCGACGTAGTTATAAAAGAAGCTGTAAGCCATAATGTGAAGCTCGTTATAGATAGTGACAGCCATGCGGTTAACCAAATGAATTTGCAAAAATACGGAGTATTTATGGCACAAAGAGGATGGGCTACAAAAAATGACATACTTAACACAATGTCGTATAATAAGATAGAAGAATGGTTTAAGCTTTAGGAGGTGATAAATAGATGAATTTAGTAATAATCGCAGTAGTTTTAATAGCAATACTTGGTTTTGTTTGGTTTTTGTATAACAGTATTATTGTTGCAAAACTAAGGGTTAATGAAGCTCTCTCCCAAATAGATGTTCAGCTAAAAAGAAGAACGGATTTAATCCCAAACCTAATTGAGACAGTTAAAGGATACGCAAAGCACGAAAAACAACTTTTTGAGCAAGTCACAAAAGAAAGAGCAAGTTTAGTTAAAGCAACAAGTGTTGAGGAAAAGGCAAAAGTCAACAATCAATTAACTGAAACATTTAAGTCTATTTTTGCAGTGGCAGAAGCCTATCCACAGCTTAGAGCAAGTGAAAACTTTATGCAGTTACAGGAAGAGGTTTCAGACACAGAAGATAAAATTGCTTATTCAAGACAGTTTTATAATTCAAATGTTTTGGATTACAATACAAAACTGGCTGTTTTTCCAAATGTGCTCATAGCTAACCTCTTAGGCTTTAAGCCAGCAGAATTCTTTGCTGCAACGGAGGAAGAGAAAAAAGCTGTCAAAGTCAGCTTCTAGGGTTTATGAACATTTATTCAGCTATTTCTTCAAACAAGAATAAAACATGGATAATCATGATTTTATTTGTCATGATTATTACTACTTTAGTTTATGTTTTCTCTAAGGCCATGGGGTTTGGTCTAGGTCTTGCAGGCTTTGCCTTAATCCTTGCTGGCATAATCAGTATTGGAAGTTACTACTATTCAGATAAACTTGTACTAGCTACAACAGGGGCAAGAGAAATTAAAAAAAGTGACTATCCCAAATACTTTCGAACTGTTGAGAATTTATGTATAGGATCAGGGATCCCAATGCCTAAAGTATATATTGTAGATGATAGATCTCCCAATGCCTTTGCAACAGGAAGGGATCCAAAACACGCTGTGGTTTGTGCTACAACGGGCCTACTTGAAATGATGGATGATGCAGAGCTTGAAGGAGTAATAGGACACGAACTATCACATATTAAAAACTATGACATAAGACTTATGGGAATTGTTGCCATACTTGTTGGCTTTATAGCCATTTTATCAGACCTTTTTATAAGAATAAATTTTTATTCCAATGATAACAATAACAGAGGTAATGCAATATTTTTAATCCTGGCAATTGTCTTTGCAATCCTCTCTCCTATTGCTGCTACCCTTATTCAACTTGCAGTATCAAGAAAAAGAGAATATCTTGCCGATGCCTCAGGAGTTTTGCTTACAAGATACCCAGAGGGTTTAGCATCAGCCCTTGAAAAACTTGCCAAAGATCATACGCCACCCAAAGTTGCAAGCAATGCAACAGCGCATTTATTTATAGAAAATCCATTTGACAATAAAAAGGTTAAAAACTTTTTTACTGGTCTTTTTAATACGCACCCACCGCTTGAAGAAAGAATTAAAATCTTGCGTAACATGTAATGAACCTTTTAATAATTTATCTTTTAAAGATACTTTCAAGCTCAATTCGACTGCTTAATCTTGGCAACGGATCTACCTGGCCAGGACACATTGCTCTTTTAATTAATGATAAGTTTATTGAACAAACATTAAGAAGATCAAAAGTTAAAAGTGTTTTAATTATCGGAACAAACGGAAAAACCACTACCTCAAAACTTATTAGAACAATATTAAAAGAAAACAAAGATAAAAGCGTCTACAATATGTCAGGAGCAAATCTTTTAAATGGAATTGCCTCTGCGTTAATTATATCTAGCAAATTAAGTGGAAAACTAAAAAAGGATTATGCTATCTTTGAAGTTGATGAGAACGCGTTTGCTCATGTTGCAAGCAAAATCAAACCTGACTATGTAATTGCCCTAAATCTTTTTAGGGATCAGCTTGATAGATATGGAGAAATTGATACGATTGTTATCAACTGGAAAAAGGCTTTGGAGAATTTAAAAAATACAACCTTAATTTTAAACGCAGATGATCCGCAAATTGCGTTTCTTGGTAAAAACTTCAAAAAAGCTTTTTATTTTGGCCTTGAAGAAAAAAATCTTCAAAATACTCTACTTCAACATGGCGCAGATACGCTTTTGTGTCCAAAATGCAGCGGAAAACTTAAATTTCGGTCATATTATTTTTCCCATTTGGGAAAATGGGAGTGTCCAAACTGCAATCTTAAAAGACCCAGTCCAAACCTGTCAAAGCTTGATTTTTATCCTCTTTACGGAACGTATGCTAAATACGATACGCTAGCTGCTGTTTTATTTGCAAAACTTGCAAAAATAAATGAAAAGGTTATTTTAAAAGCCCTAAAAAACTTTAAACCTGCTTTTGGAAGACAGGAAGTCATTAGTTACATAGAAAAGGACGTACAACTATTTCTTTCCAAAAACCCCATAAGCTTTAATGAGTCTTTATCAACTGTAAAAAAAATGGGAGGAAAAAATATAATTATTGTGTTAAATGATAGAATTCCAGACGGCCTTGACGTTTCCTGGATTTGGGATATAGATTTTGAAAACATTTTAGACAAAGATACAAATATATTGGTAAGCGGAGATAGAATGTTTGATATGGCAATTAGGCTTAAATATGCTGGATTGTATGCCCATATAACTTCAGATATTAAACTTGCAATTGACAAAATGATTGAAAACACTGGCAAAAATGAAAAATTATATATTCTTCCAAACTATTCGGCAATGCTTGAGACAAGACAGGTTTTAACAGGTAAAAAAATATTATGAAACTATCACTAACTATTGGCTGGCTGTATCCAGAGCTAATGAACATCTATGGAGACAGGGGCAATCTTTTGGTCTTATTAAAAAGGTGCAAATGGCGAAATATAGATGTAAAGACAGAATTTCTAAATATTGGCTTTGAGTATAAAATGCTTAAAAAATGCGATCTAATTTTAATGGGAGGAGCACAAGACAGACAACAGCAGGCAGTATCCCAAGACCTTTTTAAAGCAAGAGAAGTAATTAAAAAATTAATTGAAAAAGGAATTCCAGGTCTATATATCTGTGGCGCATATCAATTTTTGGGAAACTACTATTTGGAAGCAAACGGAAACAAGATTAAGGGTCTTGAGATATTTGATCTTTATACCAAAAATCCAGGAGAGGGCAAAAAAAGATTAATAGGAAATGCTGCATTTAAGTCAGAGGATTTAGGTTATACCCTAATTGGCTTTGAAAACCATGGAGGAAGAACATATCTTGGTAAAAACGTAAAGCCTTTTGGAAAAGTAATTAAAGGTTATGGCAATAACGGTGAAGATGGATATGAGGGAGCTATATATAAAAATAGCTTTGGAACATATTTACATGGACCAATACTGCCCAAAAACCCCATATTTTCCGACTATCTTATACAAAAAGCATTGGAGGTAAAATATAAAAAAATTATCGGCCTTGAAAGATTGGATGATACCTTGGAACAAAATGCAAGAGAGGAGATTGCCAAAAGACTAGGGATTGCAATATAATAAAGGTCAATGAAAGTCGATGTTTTACACATTGCAAAACTGGCAAATTTGCCGTTAACTAAGGGAGAAATTAAAAAGTACGGACAACAACTATCCTCAATTCTAAGCTATATTGATAAACTTCAAAAGCTTGATACTAAAGACACACCGGAGACTTCTCAGACAACAGGACTTGAAAATGTAACCTCAGACGATATTGCATCACCATCTCTTTCCCAAAAAGAAGCTTTATCAAATGCAAAAAATAAACACAACGGACTGTTTAAGGTGAAAGGAATTTTAAATGAAGAGTAAAAAACTAACTAAAATTTATGTTGTAAGACATGCACAATCTTTGTTTAATGCGTTATACAACGGAAAGGATATTCATTATGCAGGAAAGCTTGGATCGTCCTTAAGTGATAAGGGTAAACAGCAGGCAAATGACATTGCTAAAAAATTCAAAGATATAAAATTTGACGCAATTTTATCATCTGATTTGAAACGTACTTATGAAACCGCACAAATTATTGCCAAAGAGAAGAATTTAAATGTCAAAAAAAGTAATGCTATTAGAGAAAGAAGTATCTATGGATATCTATATAGACGAGGCGATTTAACAATAGAATCATTAAATAGGCTCCGTGAAGAAATAAAGAATATATTTACCACCCTTAACGATAAAGCAAAAATGCAATACAAACACTCGACAGATATGGAAAGTGCCCAAGAAGGAGCCATTAGACTTTTAAATTTTATAAAAGAAACTGCTGTTACATACGCTGGTAAAACAATACTTATTTCTTGTCATAGCAATCTAATGCGATCCCTACTTACACACTTAGGCTTTGCAACATTTGATGAACTCCCAGTTGGCACAGTAGAAAATACGGGATATTTTGTTCTAGAAACTGATGGATCTAAATTCTCCATTAAAGAGGTTTACGGAATAACTAAACAGCAAGATAAAGAAGGTAAAGTTAGAACTTTCTAATATGATTTTAAATAAACTAACTATAAAACAAGCAAAACAAGGTTTACTAAAAAAACAGTTTAGCGCTGTAGAGCTTTTAAACGCCCATTTGGAACAAATTGAAAGACTAAACGGAAAGCTAAATGCTTTTATCACTGTTTGTAAAAGTGAGGCTTTAGAACAAGCAAGACATGCAGATAAACTAATATCTAAAGGACAAGAGCTACCTTTACTTGGTATCCCAATTGCCCTAAAAGATATTTACCTTACAAAAGATATTCAAACTACAGCTGGCTCAAACGTTTTAAAAGGATATATTCCCCAATATGATGCAACTGTAGTTAAAAAACTAAAAGAAGCAGGTTGTGTAATCATTGGAAAAACAAATATGGATGCCTGGGCACATGGATCAAGCGGAGAAAATTCAGATTTTGGACCTACCAAAAATCCATGGAATGAAGACTATGTTCCAGGAGGATCTTCAAGCGGATCAGCAGTTAGCGTAGCTTCTAATATGGCAATTGCAGCAACCGCAACTGATACAGGAGGCTCTATAAGGCTTCCTGCCAGCTTTACAAATACAGTAGGTCTTAAACCCACATATGGAAGGGTATCAAGGTATGGAGTAGTTGCCATGGCTTCTTCTCTTGACAGTATTGGCCATTTTACAAAAACAGTTGAAGACAGTGCTATATTTTTAAACATAACAGCAGGTATTGACCCTCTTGACTCAACAACTCCACCTGTTAGTGTTCCAAATTATGTAAACAACCTTAACAAAGATATTAAAGGAATAAAATTAGGAATCCCCAAAGAATATTTTGCTTATGGAATGGATTTTAAGGTGAAAGAAAATATTGAAAAAGCCATTAAGTTTTATGAGCAAAATGGAGCTAAAATTGAGCAAATTTCACTCCAACATACTGAATACGCCACTGCCTGTTATTACATTATCCAACCGGCTGAGGTTTCATCTAATCTCAGTAGATATGATGGCATTAGATATGGAAATGATAGGGGTAGTTTTGGAGAGGAAGCAAAAAGAAGAATAATGCTTGGAACGTTTACGCTGTCAGTTGGATATTATGATGCATATTACAAAAAGGCATTGAAAGTTAGAACTCTTTTAATAGAAGACTTCAAAAAAGCTTTTGAGAAAGTTGATGCAATAATTGCACCTGTCTCCCCTACTCTTCCTTGGAAAATAGGGGAGAAGGTTAACGACCCCTTATCAATGTATTTATCAGATATTTTAACTGTTACTGCCAACATAACAGGACACCCGGCACTTTCTGTCCCAACCGGCTTTGTCAATGACTTACCTATAGGAATGCAAATAATTGGACCACATTTTAATGAAGAATTACTTTTTAATCTTGGCCACAAATATGAGATAGAACACAACTGGCATGAAAGGAATCCGTATGAATCATAAAGCAATAATTGGTCTTGAAGTACACGTTGAGCTAAAAACAAAACGAAAAATGTTTTGTAATTGTTCCTCTGATTATTTTGGCAAAAAACCAAATACCCATACTTGCCCTGTTTGCCTGGGCCTTCCCGGAGCACTACCGGTTGCCAACAAAAAAGCGATAGAATGGTGTGTACAAATCGGCCTTGCCTTAAATTGCGATATTCCCCTATTTTCTAAATTTGACAGAAAAAATTATTTCTATCCTGACCTTCCCAAGGGCTACCAAATTTCCCAATATGACCAGCCTTTCTGTATAAACGGATCCTTAAATATCAATGGAAAGAAAATAAAGATTAGAAGAGTACACATGGAAGAAGATACAGGAAAGCTTTTACATGAAAAAATTGATAATGAAAATGTTAGCCTTATTGATTTTAACAGAAGCGGCGTTCCCCTGGTTGAAATAGTCACAGAGCCTGATTTTCACAATGCAGAGGATGTCAAAACATATCTTCAAAAACTGCAGCAAATCGTAAGATATTTAGGCGTTTCTGATGCAGACATGGAAAAAGGTCAGATGAGGCTTGAACCAAATATTTCCATCTCTCTAAATCCAGAATCTTACGATTTACCCAAATACAAAGTTGAGGTTAAAAACATTAACTCCTTTAGCTTCGTTGAAAAAGCAATTGATTATGAGATTAAAAGACAATTAGAAATCCTTGAGAAAGGAGAAACTCCTATCCAGGAAACAAGGGGCTGGGATGAAAATAAACAAAAAACACTAAGTCAAAGAATAAAAGAAGAGGCAAATGATTACAGATATTTTCCAGAACCCGATATTCCTCCAATCAGATGGGAAAAGGAACAAATTGACAAACTAAAAAAAGCACTGCCAGAGCTTCCAGATGAAAAACTAATAAGATTTGTAAAGCAATACAACATTACCGAATATGACGCACAAATTTTAACAAAAGAAAAGGATCTTGCCGATTATTTTGAAGAAGCTGTTAAGCTAGATAAAAATGTAACTGCCAAACAAATTGCAAACTATATTATCAATAAAAAAATAAATATTGACAAGATTTTGCCTGCAAAATTAATTGAAGAAATATTAGAAACTTCTAAGGTGGAAAAGGTTTCAGAAGATACACTAAGAAAAATAATTAGACAGACTCTCACAAAAAATCCTAAAATTAGACAGTCTTACCAAAAAGGAAATACAAACGTATTACAATTTGTAATAGGACAAGTTATGTACGTTATAAGAAAGAAAATTGATACAAAAAGACTAAAGGAGCTAATTTTGGAGGAATTAAAATGACAGCAGACACAAAGGTTGAAACAGCAGTCCCAAACCCAGCGGAGAGAAGAAGTGAAAGAAGAAGAAACATTGATGCTAGAGTAGAAGCAACTGCACAGTGGATACTAACACTTGATGCAAAAGTGGAAAAAGGATTAATCAAACCTCAAGAAAGAGCAGATCTTATTGCACGCTCTCTTGTCTCACGTGAGTTGTTGGTAGATAGGTCGGCAGAAAAAAAAGAAACAGCAAACAGAAGAGTTTTAAGCGCAGAGGAATATGCAAGACAACAAACGGAAAAAGCAACTAAAGATAGCTTAACAGGACTGGATAACCGTAGGTCATTTGACGAGCAATATGCTGCTCTTTTGGAAAGAGGACAACCATTCGGCATGTTGATCGCAGATATTGATCATTTTAAAGGTGTAAATGATAAATGGGGTCATCCTGTCGGAAATAGCGTCCTTGTCCAAACAGCAAGAAATCTAGCATCAGGAGTTAGACAAGTAAGACTAAGAGGAGAAGAAAACGATACTGTTTTTAGGTACGGTGGTGAGGAATTTGTAGTAATTTTACCCAATCTTTACGATCCTACTATTCTTTACACAATAGCAGAAAACCTAAGACATTCAGTTGGAAGTGAACCTTACGTGGTTGAGAAAGATGGTTTTGGAGTGCGTATACCTATAACAGTTAGTATTGGCGGAGGGGTATATAAACCAGGAATAGACGGGGAACAATTTTTTGGTGCAGTAGACGCTGCTTTGTATACAGCAAAAAGGAAAGGAAGAAATAGAAGTAATATACTTCTTGGTTAAATATGGCTGATTTTGTTCATCTTCACAATCACAGTGAGTATTCATTGCTTGATGGTCTTTCTAAAATAAAAGACATGGTTTCCCGTGTCAAAGAACTGGGTATGAACGCAATTGCCATAACAGATCATGGCAACATGTATGGCGTAATCCAGTTTTATAAAGAATGTGTTGCGGAAAATATTAAACCTATTATTGGAGCAGAGATTTATGTTGCAAAAAGAAGTAGGCACGATAAGGAAGCAGGGATTGATTCAGACGCAAACCATCTTATCCTTCTTGCCAAAGATTTTAACGGCTATAAAAACCTAATGAAAATAATCTCCGTTGCAGGACTTGAAGGTTATTATTACAGACCCAGAACTGATTTAGAACTTTTAGAAAAGTATAGTAAGGGACTTATCTGTCTTTCTGCATGCCTCAGTGGCTTTGTTACTGAACCACTTTTGAAAAACCAAGATAAGATTGCCCAAGAAAGAGCTACTAGATTATCCCAAATATTTGGTAAAGGCAATTTTTATTTAGAAATCCAAAAACACATAAACATTCCTGATCAAGATAATGTAAACCCAAAGCTAATTGACCTATCCCAAAAAATGGGTATTCCTTTAGTTGCAACAAACGACAATCATTATATAAAACCAGATGATGCCGAAGCGCAGGAAGCACTTTTATGCATCCAAACCCAAACATTTATAGCTGATAAAGACAGAAAACTTACCATGATTGAATCCCCTGATTTTTACATTAAATCCCCTGAAGAAATGACTGGTCTTTTTGTCCAAACACCAGAAGCTATAGAAAATACTGTAAAAATTGCTGATAAGTGTAACGTTGAAATTCCTCTTAACAAATGGATTATGCCTTCCTTTGAAGTTCCAAAAGCAAAAACTCCAGCAGATATTATGAGGGAAAAAGTAGCCCAAGGTCTTAAAAAAAGATACAGAGAGATTACAAAAGAAATAAGACAAAGGGTTGATTACGAGCTTTCTGTGATCTTGGGCAAAGGATATGAAACATATATTTTAATTGTTGCTGATTTTGTCGCTTGGGCAAAATCAAAAGGAATAACTGTTGGTCCTGGAAGAGGTTCAAACGCTGGATCTATTGTCTCCTACGCTTTAGGTATTTCAGATATTGATCCCCTTTTTTTCAAGCTTCCTTTTGAAAGGTTTTTAAATCCAATGAGACCTTCTCCTCCTGATATTGATTTAGATTTTGCAGACAATAGAAGGGATGAAGTAATCGAGTATGTCAGACAAAAGTATGGACATGATAAGGTTGCCCAGATTATTACTTTTGGAACCATGGAAGCAAGAGGATCAGTTCGGGATGTCGGAAGAGTTTTAGGATACCCTTACGCAATACCAGATAGAATTGCCAAAATGATCCCCCCAGGCTGGCAAGGACACGCAATGACTATAGATAAAGCTTTAGAACAGTCCCCGGAGCTAAAAATTGCGTATACAATGGAGGATGATACAAAAAGAATTTTAAATCTTGCCAGAAAATTAGAAGGTGTGGCCCGTCATGCCTCAGTTCATGCTGCTGGAGTTGTAATTGCTGATAAAGATATAACTGAATACACTCCCCTGCAGAGAGAAACAAATGGAGAAAAAATAATTACACAGTATGACATGTACTCAATAGGAGCAGATTTTGCAGGTGTAGGACTTTTAAAAATAGATTTTTTGGGACTTAGAAACCTAACCATTATCCAGGAAGCTTTACGATTTATTGAAATAAATGAGGAAAAAAAGGTTGATTTTTCCCTAGTTTCTTTTGAAGACGAAAAAACGTATAAGCTTTTATCCTCAGGCGAAACAACCGGTATTTTCCAGCTAGAGTCTGCAGGAATGAGAAGATACATCAAAGAGCTTAAACCCACAACAATTTTTGATTTACAGGCAATGGTAGCACTTTATAGACCAGGACCTATGGCAAACATCCCTGAATTTATAAAAAGGAAAAACAACCCAAAACTTATTAAATACCCAGATCCAAGACTTGAAGATGTATTAAAAGAATCATACGGCATTATCACCTTCCAGGACGATATGCTTCTTACCGCCATTAAAGTTGCCGGATATTCCTGGTTGACAGCAGATAAGCTTCGAAAAGCAGTTGGTAAAAAAATTCCCTCTGAGATGAAAAAAGAACACGATAATTTTGTAAGTGGCTGTGTACAAAACGGAATGAGTAGTGAAAAGGCGGAAAGTCTTTGGATATTGTTTGAGCCATTTGCTGGATATGGATTTGGTAAAGCACATGCAGCCTGTTATGCGACAATTGCTTTTAGAACTGCCTATCTTAAAGCCCACTTTCCAGTTGAGTTTATGACAGCATTATTAACTGCTGAATCAAGAGGAACAACTGGACCTACAAAAAACGAAAAAATTTCCCAAGCTGTCAGTGAATGCAAAAGGCTTAAAGTTGAAGTACTTCCACCTGATATTAATAAATCCGAATCTGAATTTGCCATAGAAAAAAAAACCAAAATCAGATTTGGGCTTTCAGCTATTAAAAATGTCGGGGATGCTGCAATTAGAAATATTTTGGAAAACAGAAGAAAAGGTCTTTTTAAAAGCTTTGAAGACTTTTGCAATCGGGTTGATCTATCTACAATCAATAAAAAAACCGTTGAAAGTTTAATAAAAGCAGGGGCTATGGATTGTTTTGGAAAAAGAGCAAAACTACTGATGGATTACCCTGAAATTGTGGACAAAGCAACTAAGAAGAAAAAGGAAGGAAATAGCGGACAAGGTAGTCTTTTTGGGGATGACGATCCTGTTAATACATCATTTTCTCATACTACATCTTTAGACATTGAAGAGTTTTCCCAAAATGAAAAACTTGCTTTTGAAAAAGAATTTCTAGGCTTTTATTTAACAGCTCATCCTCAGATGGACAACCTTCTACAACTTAAGGCTAAAATCACTCATGAAATTGATGCTTTGGAAGAAGAATTTGAGTCACAATCTGTAATAATAGGTGGAATAATTGAAACAATCAGGCGTATTTTTACCAAAAAAACCAGCAAAGAAATGGCTTTTTTGACAGTTGGAAACGAAAACGGAACTTTAATTGAGTGCGTAGTTTTTCCAAAAGTTTTTGATATGTACAAAAGCATTTTAACCAAAGAAAATGTAGTTATAGTGACAGGTAGGATTGATTCTAAAAACGATAAACCTGTGATAATTGCAGAAAAAATCCAGGTATTTACCAATTCTTCTGCTTGACGATAACACCAAATTTTTCGTAAAATTGTAAACATGGTTTCGTTCGCAGCAGAACCTATTGTTTATTTTGGCAATTTTGCCATTACAAACTCATTTCTAGATACGCTTTTGGTTGATGGAATTATTATCGGACTAATTATATTAGTTAGAAAAAATTTAAGCCTTGTACCTGGAAAATTACAGACGACAGTAGAATCTTTAATTTCTGAGTTTTACAACATTACAGTATCTGTTTCCGGCAGAAATGCAGGAAAGATTTTTCCTTTTTTTATGACATTTTTTATATTTATATTAATCGCAAACTGGACAGGATTAATTCCGGGCATTTCCGCAGTTGGAATAAGACAAGAACACACCATAATTCCTTTTTTAAGACCCGCAACTAGTGATTTTAATGTAACTTTAGGCCTTGCATTGGTTTCTGTAGTTGCAACACATATTCTCTCAATTAAAACCATCGGTATTTCCGAATATCTCTTACGGTTTTTTTCCTTAAACCCTATAAACCTTTTTATTGGGCTTTTAGAAATCATTTCAGAAATTACCAAGGTTATATCATTATCCTTCCGTCTTTTTGGAAACATTTTTGCCGGAGAAATAGTACTTGGAACAGTTTCTTCTATATTTGCAATAATCTTTCCCTTGCCCTTTTTAATGCTTGAATTTGTAGTTGGCCTTGTTCAGGCACTTGTATTTGCAATGCTGACCATGGCATTTATGGCTATTTTAATGACATCTCATAAAACGAACGCTGAGGAGGTGAGTCACTAATGGAATTTAGCCTAACAGGAGGTTTGATTATTGCAATTGGAGGTATTGGTCCAGCTCTCGGAGTTGGATTCATTGGAGCAAAAGCCATGGAAGCAATCGGAAGAAATCCTGAGGCATCAGGTAAGGTCTTACCCGCGATGCTTTTAGGAATGGCATTTGCAGAAGCTATTGCAATTTATTCCTTAATTTTAGCTTTCATAGGGTAAAAGAATATGGAATTTCTAAAAAACTTAGGATTTGACCCAATCATGTTGGGAGCTCAAATTCTAAATTTCTTAATCATATTTTATCTTTTAAAACGCTTTTTATATAAGCCGGTTATGGATATGATCAAAAAAAGAGAAGATAAGATTACCCAAGGACTAAAGCAGGCCGAGGTTGCTGCCAAAACACTTGAAAAAGCCTTAGAAGATGAAAAGAAAATTCTGTCTAAAGCCCAAAGCCAATCACAAAAGATTATAGAAGAAGCTCGGTTGCAAGCTGGGCTGCTCTCTGCACAAATTGAAGAAAGCGCAAGAGCTCAAACACAAAAATTAATTTCAGACGCGCATTCTCAGATTGCACAAGAAACACTAGAAGCTGAAAGAAGAATTTCAGAAAAAACTAGTGACCTTGCAAGAGAAATTCTATTAAAATCACTTACTGGGGTATTTAGCCAAAGCGAACAAAAAAAGATTGTTGAAAAAGCTATAAAAAATATTAAAAAAACAAATTAAATATGAAACAATTAAAAAAATTAGTTATCTCAAGTTATACAAATAAAACCTTAGACGAAAAAAAGGTAGCTAGGGTTGCAAAGCTACTTTCCAAAGAACAACTTAGAGAGTATATAAAGGCCTTAAAAGCATTTGAAAAGCAAAATACTGTAGTGATCACATTGGCAGATACAAATGATAAAAAGGCTTACAAAGATTTTGCAAAACTATTCAAAGATAAAAAAATTATCATAAGGCAAGACAAATCCCTACTCGCAGGTATAAAAATTGAAGATTTTGACAACGTCTATGAGTTTAATCTTAAAAACAAAGTTGACAATATAGTTAATTTTATTAACCAATAAGTTATGAAAAGTAGTGATGAAATAATTAAAAATTTAGAAAAAAAACTCTTAGGTTTTGATCAAAGGATGGAGATTAAAAACACCGGCACAGTTGTCAGAAATACAGACGGGGTTATTACCGCAACAGGCCTTTCTAAAGCCCTTATGGGAGAGCAGGTTAGATTTAGCGATGGATCGGACGGTGTAATACTTAATCTTGACGAAGATAGCGTTTCAATTATCCTTCTAAATAAGTCAGATAAAATAAACGAAGGAGACAGAGTAGAAACAACTGGAAAGCTTTTAAGCATTAATGTCTCTGATGAAATTTTGGGTAGAGTAGTCAATCCATTAGGAAACCCTTTGGACGGTAAGGCCAAAATTAAAAAAGGCAAGGATATGCCGCTTGAGCGAATTGCTGCAGGTGTAGTTGAAAGAGAACCAGTTGATACTCCGCTTAAAACAGGAATTAAGGCAATTGACGCTATGATTCCAATTGGAAGAGGACAAAGGGAATTAATTATTGGAGATAGGGGAACAGGTAAAACAGCAATTGCAATAGATACGATCATAAACCAAAAGCAAACACACAAAATTGGACAAAGACCTGTTTATTGCGTTTATGTTGCCATCGGACAAAAACAAAGCACAATTGCCCAGGTTATTGAAAAACTTAAGGAAGCTGGTGCAATTGACTATACAACAGTTGTTGTTGCTTCAGCCTCAAATCCTGCTTCTCTTCTCTACCTTGCTCCATACGCTGGAGTAGCTATTGCTGAATATTTCATGGAAAAGGGTAAAGATGTTCTTGTCATATATGATGATTTAACAAAACACGCCTGGGCTTACAGACAAATTACTCTTGTACTTAGAAGACCAGCTGGAAGAGAGGCATATCCAGGAGACATTTTCTATCTTCACAGTAGACTTTTGGAAAGAGCTGTAAAAATGAATAAACAAAATGGAAACGGCTCAATTACTGCTCTTCCAATTATCGAAACTCAAGCTAATGATTTATCAGCCTATATTCCAACTAATGTTATATCTATAACAGATGGACAGATATTTTTCCAAACTGATCTTTTCTATAGCGGCATAAGACCTGCAATTGACGCTGGAAATTCAGTCTCAAGAGTAGGAGGCGCAGCCCAAACTTCAGCTATAAAATCTGTTGCGGGTAAAATGAGGCTTGAGCTTGCGCAATACAATAATCTGGCTGCTTTCGCTCAGTTTGGAAGCGAGCTTGATCAGGCAACCTCAAAACAGCTTGAAAGAGGAAAAAAAACTATTGAAATACTTAAACAACCTCAGTATAACCCCCTTGAGGAAGCTTTGGAATACCTTAGCATCTGGCTTGTAACAAGCGGGAACTTAGATGACATTAGTCTAAACAACGTTTCAAAGTTTGAAAGTCAGTTTCATGACTTTATGAAAAGAAAATACGCAAAGATAGTTGATGATTTAGATAGCGGGCAGAAACCAACTGATGATTTATTAAAAAAAATAGAAAAATCCGTAATAGAATTTAAAAAAATGTTTAAGCAATAAATATGGCAACACTACTAACTCTTAGAAGAAGAATAAAAACAGCAAGAAACGTTTCTAAAACAACTAAAGCTATGCAGATGATTGCTGCTTCAAAGCTAAAAAGAGCACAAGATGCAGCTATGCAGTCAAAGCCTTATGTTGAAGAACTAGAACAAGTTTCAAAACAAATGTCAGCAAGAATTGATAAAGACAACCTACATCAATATATGGTAAAACAAGACAATATAAACCCAAAGCTTTATATTGTCATTTCTCCTGATAAAGGTCTTTGTGGAGGATTGGTTACAAACCTTGTTAGAGAAGTTATTAGATTTGAGGGCAAAGACAAAAATTATTTCTTAACGATTGGCAAAAAAGCGCAAAATTTCGTTGCAGGAGCCAATAAGGAAATAATTGCAAGTTTTTCATTTGGCACCACTCTTCCCTCTTTTGATATTGTTTACCCTGTAATGCAAATCATCAACGAATATTTCTTGGGTAAAAAAGTATCTGAAGTTATTATCGTTACAACCAAATTTGTTAACGTGTTTTCTCAAATTCCACAAATATCTAATCTATTGCCTGTTAAACTTTCTGAAAACGAAACAGGGCGGAAAGAATCTACAATGATTTTTGAACCGGACGTAAACGATCTTTTACCCGATCTTTTGCAAAGATATATTGAAATGATGTTATACCAGGGAGTATTGGAAAGCTATGCTTCAGAACAAGCTTCAAGAATGATTGCCATGAAAAATGCAACTGATAACGCTTACGATATAATTGATACTCTAAAGCTTATGTACAACAAATCAAGACAGGAAAAAATAACCAATGAGCTTTTAGATATTACAGGAGGAATGCAAAATCAATATGGCTAAAAATATTGGGAAAATAATTAGAATACAAGGACCAGTTGTAGACGTGAAGTTTGAAGGTGAAACGCCTCTGGTTTATGAGGCTCTAGCTATTGATTTAGACAAAAATAGAAAACTTGTCCTTGAAACTGCTTTAATTATAGGAGATAACGAAGTAAAAGCACTGTCTTTGGGTCCAACTGATGGGCTGTCTAGAGGAACTTTAGTTAAAAGAACCAATTCTCCAATTAAAGTTCCTGTTGGAAATAAAACTTTGGGAAGAATATTTAATGTCCTAGGTGATCCAATTGACGAAGAAAAATTTGATAAAAACCAAAAAGAAGTGATCTTGGAGCCTATTCACAAAAGAGCACCTTTATTGATAGAACAAGAAACAAAGCCGCAGATTTTAGAAACCGGAATTAAGGTTATTGATTTAATAGCTCCGTTTACAAAAGGAGGGAAAATTGCGGTCTTTGGAGGAGCAGGAGTTGGAAAAACAGTTATTGTCAAAGAACTTATAAGAAATATTGCCATGGAGCATAAGGGACACAGCGTCTTTGCAGGAGTTGGAGAACGAACAAGGGAAGGAAATGATTTATGGCTTGAAATGAAAGAAGCAAATGTTTTGGATAAGACTGTTATGGTCTTTGGGCAGATGAATGAACCTCCTGCAAATAGATTAAGAGTTGCCCTAACAGCACTTACAATGGCTGAATACTTTAGAGACGTTAAAAAAGAAGATGTACTTTTATTTATAGACAACATTTTTAGATTTGCCCAAGCAGGATCTGAAGTATCAGCACTGCTTGGAAGAATGCCATCTGCAGTTGGATACCAGCCAACTTTGTCATCAGAAATGGGAGAACTTCAGGAAAGAATTACCTCAACTAACAAAGGTTCTATCACCTCTGTACAGGCTGTGTACGTTCCCGCAGACGATTACACTGACCCTGCACCCGTTACTGTGTTTTCTCATTTAGACGCCACAATTACTCTTGAAAGATCTATTGCAGAGCAAGGTATTTATCCTGCTGTTGATCCTTTGAGTTCAACCTCAAGGATTTTAGACCCAAATATTGTAGGCATTGATCACTATGACGTAGCCCGTGGAGTCCAAAAAGTTTTGCAAAGATATAAGGATTTGCAGGATATTATTGCCATTTTGGGAATTGATGAACTTTCAGAAGAAGACAAACTGACAGTTGCAAGGGCAAGGAAGATTCAAAGATTTTTGTCCCAGCCAATGTTTGTTGCCGAAGTATTTACAGGAACACCTGGGAAATATGTAAAAATTGAAGATACCGTTAAAGGATTTAAAGAAATTTTAGAGGGAAAACACGATAAACACTCTGAAAACGCTTTTTACATGAAAGGCTCTATTGAAGAAGTAAAATAAATGACACTTTCGTTAAAACTAATCACTCCAACAAATACACTGCTTTCCGAAGAGGTTGATGAAATTATCATACCTACTGTAAATGGACAGATTTCGATCCTTCCAAATCATGTTGACCTTCTGACAAAAATTAAAGAAGGGGAAATGATTATTAAAAAAGGAAATAAAATCCATGGCTTTGCAGTCTTTGGAGGATTTTTGGAAGTTTCTAAAAACCATGTCAATATACTGGCAGACCATGCGGTAAGAGCCGATGATATTGAGATTGGGAAAGCGAGTCAGGCAAAGGAAAGGGCAGAAAAAGCAATGAAAGAAAAAGCAAGTGAGCAAGATTTCAAAATTGCTGACGCTGAACTTAGAAAAGCGCTCTTAGAACTAAAAGTTGCCATAAAGCATAAAAGGACAATTAAATAAAATTTATACTTCCTTGCTCTTTTACCTCTAATTTCATAAAATACACTTAAATGCCGAAGTAACTCAGTGGTAGAGTAGCTCTTTCGTAAAGAGCAAGTCGTGAGTCCGAATCTCACCTTCGGCTCCATGTTATGAAAAGAAGATCAAGATTAAATGCAACGCTTCAAAAGAAAACAAGAAAAACAA
Source organism: uncultured Gammaproteobacteria bacterium (assembly GCA_964624955.1). Lineage (GTDB taxonomy): Bacteria > Patescibacteriota > Microgenomatia > Levybacterales > UBA12049 > JACQHJ01. The sequence continues at coordinate 30,371 of CAZUZF010000001.1, read as the reverse complement.
TTTTGTTCAGTATCTTAGGTATAATAATTGTTCTTTTTATTCTTTATAAATTCGGCATTTCAACCTTAATCAGCTTTAGTTTATTTCTAACAGGAAAAGGAGGGGAAGCAAATCTAACAAACAATCAAAACTCAATTAACTTTATTCCCCCGCCTGTTTTAAATCCGATAGTTTCTGCCACAAATAGCGCTGAAATAATAGTTACGGGAATTTCCCAAAAGGATAGAAAGATAGAATTATTTTTAAACAGCAGGAAGGTTGATGAAACCGATACAGATGAAAATGGACAGTTTAGATTCCAACCAACTCTTAAAAAGGGCATTAATACTATTTCGGTAAGAGTAGTACAAAAGGACAAAAAAAGCGAAATTTCAGATAAATACAGCGTTGAATATAAAGACTCACCGCCAAAGCTTGAAATTTCAACGCCATCAGATGGAGCCTCATTTAAAAAAGAAGATAAGTCCGTTGAGATTAAAGGACAGACAGATGCAAATGTAGCAGTAACAGTAAATGGATTTTTTGCTGTAATAAGTGAGGGAAACAACTTTTCCTATATTCTTCAGCTTCATGACGGAGACAATGAAATCAAAATAGTTGCAGTTGATAATGCTGGAAACAATAGCGAAAAAACAATTAAGGTCAACTATTCTCCGTAAGGGCAGCTAATATCCAAAGCCACTCAAGTATAAAAACATAGAAAAGACTATTGATAAATAGACTGTTTACCAAAAGGCCACTTAAAACTGAAATAAGTATTATTGATAAGGGATTTTTTGCTTGAGTCCTTGCTAAATAATATATTTTATAGATTAAATAAATATAGATTAAAAAGCCTATTATTCCAGTTGTTGCCGCAACAAAAAGAAAACTGTTATCTGTTCCTGCTCCAGAATGTGTTGTTTCCCATTTGGAATCACTTAGATTTGCATATTTGTTTTGGGCATATCTATAGGAATTAAAACCAACACCGAAAATCGGATTTTCACCTATGATATCAATGGCAATTTGCGCTGATTCGATTCTTGCTTGCGTTGAAAAAACTCTAAATAGGTTTGTCCCTTCAGTCTGGAAAGCTTTTGGGGAAATAAAAATAAAAATTAAAAAAGGTATTAAAAGAAAAATTAGAAGCCTTAACTTTTTTATTAAAACCAAAAACACGGTAAAACTCACCAAAAGCATTATTAGTGCACTTCTTGAATAAGTTAAGTAAATTGATATAAAAGTAAAACAAGAAAGAGTTAAGGTAAGTAAAAATAGATTTTTTTGTTTTTTGACAAATGCTTGATGAGATAAAAAGGAAAGGTACATTAGAGATATTACTAAAAAAGCACCAGCAAAATTTGGGTCAAGAAAACCCCCAAACAACCTATATAAATGTTCATCCCATCCCAAATAAAAAAGGTTTCTTAAACTTGGGTAGTAAAAATATTGAATAATGCCAATTATCAAAACAGTTGATATCGGAATCAAAAGAATATTTTTAAATTTTTTAATAAACTTTTTATCCCTTGTTATTAAAATAAAGTAGAGGAAAGAATAGAGAATCCATCTTGCCAAATATAAAAATGAAACAAAAAATTCATTTAAATTAAGATTTGAGATATTAAATATTAAAGAAAAGAAACCTATTAAAACAAAAAATAATATTGGCGTAAATAATTTAAATTTGGTTTTTTTAATCTTTTTATAATCTAATAAAAACCAAACAGATGCGGTAATAAATAATGCTATGTCATTAAGACTGATAGAGATAGAGCCGCTTTGTATTTTTCCAAGTTCAGCTATCGGAAAAATGATTATAAGAAAAATCAATAAATAATTTAGTATTCCCATAGCTTTTTATCCAATGTGTAAAGTTTTACATTTGTTGTCTTATTATAGTAAATTATTTTCCAATTAGAAAATCTTTTTGGAAGATATACATTTTGTGTTGCAATATAGTTAAATTTATTACCTTTCTTGACCCAGGATGAGTCTATAAAAGGAAAATCTACGTAATATAAATTATGAAAGCCATATAATAATACTTTATCTGTATTTTTAATATTATTCTTAAAGTAGTCATCGATATCATAAAAATCTCCGTAAGAGAAATTTAGGTTTTTGGAAAGAAATTCCTTCTTGTATTCACTGTCAAATATAACAGGAAGATATTTTGCATTTGCTACTCCCCTATATATTATTGAAATAATACTTATAAAAATTACTAAAAATATTAGATAGTTTTTAAATCTACTATTTTTTATTTTTGAAATAACAAATGCACAAAGAATGGAAAAAACCGCAAGATACGGGAGCAAAAACCTTGTTCCCCTAAAACTTTGCGTTAGATACCAAATCAAAAAAGAGAAAATTACATAAATGAAAAGATATTTGTAAGTTGTATTCGATTTTTTTAGAAAAATTAAAATAAGCGGAATAAAGATTAGATATATTGGGGATATGGGATCGTTTGCTCCTAAAAATATTAAAAATAAATCTTTTGGTAATAAAAATAAATTGGGAAGGTTTATAAAACTTCCTGAGTCAACAGGGAGACTTAAATAAGGATAAATTGGATTACCGGTATTTAGATAAGAAAAAATAAACCAAGGAAGAGGTATTATTAGAGCAATTAAGGTAAATGAAAAAATATTTAAAAATAAAGTTTTAAAACTTTCTCTACCTACTTTAAATTTATAGATTAAAAGAACTAAAAATAGGCTTAGACTAAAAACTGATGCAAGCTTGGTTGTAATCGCAAGTCCTAAAATAATTGCACTTGTCAATAAATACTTTTTGTCATTTTTCTCAATAAATAGAAGAAGAGCAAAGAAAGATAATATTTCAAAAAAGGTTCTTGCCAAATCTACATAAGAAGATATTGATAGCCAGCCAACAACTAAATTTGAGTAAAAAATAAGTGTTGCTATTAAAGAATACTCTATTGATAAAAATCTTCTTGCGAGTTTATAGATTACTGCTAAAGAAAGTAATCCAAAAATAAAATGAATAAATTTTGCTAAAATTTCATTTCCAAACGACAAAGCTCCTACATAAATCATTTCAACTAGTTTTGGCATATCTGAATAATAGAGAAGTCCTCCTGGTATGTGGAAAATGCTTTTGCTTAGTAAATATAGCTTTGGAAGTGTTAAATGATACCAAAGTGCGTCAAAGGAAATTTCAGGACCAAGTACTCCTATAAAATTGACAAAGATCTGGGTTAGTATTAAAAGTAAGATAAATTTTGAAAGTAGACTAAAGTTTTTTATTTTAATATCAAATGATTTAAGTTTTTCTGTTTTTAAAAAATAAATAATAATAAAGGTAATAAAAGCAATTGTTGTTAAAACTACATTAGTTTTAGTTAGAAGACTGGTAATTCCTAAAACAAAAATTATGTATGAATAAATACCTATGGCAATGGCAAGCTTAAACATATCCCTCCTCTGCAAAGCAAAAAAAGTAAGTAAACGATTAATATTGAGAAAGAATAAATTACAAAAATTACAAAGATTGTGTTTTTTGCCATAAAAGCCAAAGCTTACTTCTTGTCAAAAACGAATGAAAGCTCATCATAATGGCAAATAGTAAACCCGCCATTCCATCAAAAAACCCAAATTTTAGAAAATAATTCAAAATAAATTTTCCCAATGGGTAAAATAATATATCTAATGCTCTAGCCTTTATTTTTTTGTCATATAACTCTTTTGCTCTAATAGTTGAGTAAAAATTAATCTCTTTTAAAAACTCATCTATTGTTTGGTGGGGATAATGTAAAAGATAGTTATCTAACTCTCCGATGCTACCATTTATATTCCATGTTTCGTGAACTTTACCCATCCATATACCCTTATCTTTTCTAGCAAGTCTTAGAATGCTTATATTTCCGCTTTCACCGTGCTTTAGCATCTTACTCCACATAAAGTCTTTTCTTTTTATAAAATAACCGTCTTTTTGTCCTTTAGGATTTATTATTAAAGTGTTTATTTCCTCATGAAGTTCACTACTTATTCTTTCATCTGCATCAATAAACAAAACCCATTTTTTAGTAGTTTTAGACAATCCAAAATTTCTCTGAGCGCTAAAATCTGTGTTTAAGGCTTTTGTGTAGATTTTGATTTTTTTATTATCAAGGTTTTTTACTACCTCTATTGTTCTATCCAAAGAATTGTCATCAACTATAACTATTTCATCTGCCCAAAGAACTGTTTCAAGACAATCAATTATGTTTTTTTCTTCGTTTTTGGTAAGAATAACTACGCTTAGCATTTTTTACTTTCTTTCCTCTATTGTAATGCTCTTTTTACCTTCAGACAATATATAGAGTATTTCCCCATTTCTTTCTATTGGATTCTTACCAAAGTACCAGAATAAATATTCGTGGTTATCTGTAAAGCTTTCAAACTGACTTCCCTCTCCCTTTCCAATTATTGAAATACTTTTATTACCAGAATCTTTGATGATTTGCTTAACTGCCTTTATTCTGTCATTTAGATTTGGACCATAGCTTTTGTGAGTGCCTGTAAAATAATCATTAGAAAAAAGATGGTATGCATTTAAAAATGCTATAAGTACAACTATAGAAAGAACAGATAAATATATAATCCTGTTTTTGGAAATATAATCCAAAAATATCGAAACCATTAAAATTGATGGGATAAAAAGCGACATTAAATACGCATCTGAAGGTGTATTACTCACCAAAATTCCTCCTGTTAAAAATAAAAGAAATAAAAATATTAGTAAGGTTCCTAAATTTAATGGCTTAGATAGTTTTTTGTTAGTTAATTTATAAACAAGAGTAAAAATACTTAATATAAAAACCGCTAAAGAGAGTATTCCATTTTGTATAAAGATAAGTTTTCTTATGAATTCATAAAAGTAATCAAGCATTAAAATATATGGCTGAAAATTGGTAACTCCGCCTTCGAATAATTTTATAAAAAAAGAAGCTCCTTTGTATATTATCCAACCGCCAAAAACTACTGTTTGAGGAAAACCATTTTGCAAATCATAAATTAAGATGGGAAGCATTGGAACAAGAAATGCAAAGAAAGAAAGAGATAGTATTTTTTTGTTTAATATAGATTTAAACCATATATGCCTTTTAATAAATCCAAAAATTAATATTAGAAAAAAAAGTATGCCCAACATTGCTGTTTGAAGTTCTAAATTATATAAAACCCCAAGGAAAAGAATTGCTAAGGGAAAATAATACTTATTTCCTTTTAAAAAGTTAAAGAGAGAATAAAAATATAAAAGTATGAAAGCTGGAATTAGACTCGTATGATAGGCCATTCTTGCGCTTAAGATTACAACAGGGGAAAAAGCATAAATTAGACAAGAATATAAAGCTATTTTTTGAAAAAACATCTTATTAACTAATTTATAAACCAACAATACAACTATTCCATCGATAAAAGCCGTAAAATAAAAGGGAGCTGCCGGGCTAAAGTTAAATATTTTGAATAAAACTAAAACTATATATGTCCAAAGTGGCCCTTGGTGGAGCCAAGGATGACTTGAGGTTATACCAACTAAGGGTAGTTGATTAGAGACTATCGCATTTTTTGCTGATAAGAAGAACCAACCCTGGTCTCCTATAAAAGGAACTAAACTATCTACTTTATAAAGTCTAATAAAAAGTGCCAAAAGAAATATTAATGCAAGAGTTAATGTTGTTTTATTAATGTTTAAAAATGATTCGATAATTATTGCCTTATAGAGCCCGAAATGTTTTTTGAAATAATAAAATCTACTTTTTTTAAAAATTTCATCTCTGTTTTTTAATAATTTTGTAGTTGTTTCCCACTTATGAATTAATTTGGAGGTTGGGTCAATGAAAATTTTATAACCTAATTTTCTTATTCTTTTACATAAATCAAATTCCTCAAAATAAAGAAAGAAGTTTTCATCAAATCCTCCAACTTTATCAAAAAGTTTTTTTCTAATAACGAATGCTGTACCTGGGACATTATCTACCTCCTTAAGGCCACCGTTTCCCCAATTCTTTATCCAATAGTCTTTGGATATAGGATTATTTGGTAATAATTTATCTATAAAAGAAAACTTCACAAATGCCTTAAGTGGGGTAAGTTCTTTTGCACCTTGTTCCATAATTTTGTCATCAGTTGTATAAAGCAAGGGAGCAATAATACCAATCTCTTTGTCTCTTTGAAGTTTTTTTGTTAAAGAGGGAATAATATCTTTTTCAAATAAAACGTCTGGATTTAAAACAAATAAATATTCTCCCTTTGCATATTTTGCTCCTAAATTTATTCCAGCACCATATCCAATGTTTTTAGCAACAGAGATATATTGTAGATTTTTATATTTTTTGGATGTCAATGATTTTTGAAGGTTTCTGTTCTCGCTGTTATCAACAATTATAACCTCATATGATTGTTTTATTTTAAAACTATATAGACTTTCTAAACAATCAAATAAATCTTTTTCATTTTTATAGTGAACAATAATTATGGATATCATGAATAAAATGTTTATATCTGATTTAAAATATATGGAACAATTTTTCTATTATAATGTACGTTATCAAAAATATATTCTTTCTTTCTATTTCCGTATTTGTCAACAAGATAATCAAATATGTATATAAACTTAAAATTGTTGATTTTTGAATATTGACTTAATTTTTTGTTTACCTTTTTTGCAATTTTTAACCTAGTTTTCCTATTTGCATAGAAAGAGTATTTATAAATGTTTTTTTGTTCACCTTGGGGAAGTATATTGAAAACATAAATATTAATTCCAGGATATTTATTTTTAATAAACCTTAGAAACTTCATATATGAAACGACCGTATTCTGAATAACCTTGTCTAATGATATCTTTTTTAATTTAGATGCTTTATTTATATGGATCCTAACATCCAATTCCCCAAATACAAAAATAATATTAATTTGTTTGTTATTATAGATTTTATTTATGTACCTAATTATTTTTTCTTTTCCATCAGAGGTAGTTTTATCAAATATTAATCTATAGGCTGTGGCTGGCCCTATATGCTTAATTATAAATTTTTCGTGTTGGAAACATAATGTATGACTATCACCAATTACATAAAAAAATGGTTTTCTTAATAGAGTATTTATTTCTCTTTTAATACGTAAATATGAAAAAAATATAACTCCTTTTATGTATTTGTAAATAAAATATATATATTTTATCAACATTCTAAATGCATTCTTTTATTAATTTTTCGAGATTTCTCATTTGTAAATTCCAAGTCCAATTTTTAATAATCCATTCTCTTCCTCTCTTGCCCATTCTTTTTAATGTCTCTGGATTATTCAATAAATATATTACTTTCTCTGCAATATCTTGTGGATCAAAATCAACTAGATATCCTGTCTCGTTATTCACTATTGTCTCTCTGTATCCTGCAACATTTAATGCAATAACAGGTACACCACAGGCCATAGATTCCAAAGGAACTAATCCAAAGGTGTCAAATCTACTTAAAGAAAGCGTGAGAATTGATTCATTATATAAATTTACTAAGTCCTCATCAGATAATCTTTCAGAGTTATTCTTCTTCCATGAAACGATTCTAAGCTCTGGTCTTATTTCTTTAGGAATTAAATCCATTGCCTTCTTTGCTAAATCATACCCATATACAATTCTTTTCTCAGCTACGAAAAATATATACTTCTTTTTTATATTTCTTTTAGGCATAAATAACTTCTCATTTACTCCTAAATAGGAAACCTTTGGATAGAGATCGTAAGCCCCAATAATTCTTTCTCTTCCAAATAAAGAAAGAGCTAGGATATGATCCGTTGATAGAGTATTTGTTCTATCTATTTGCTTTCTAATTAACCTGTTTATGTTTTCATATATATCCTTGAAGATATTTACGTTTTCATTAAACCTAAGTGAATATTCATAAGCATTTCTAAGGGGTTCTAAACAAAAGTAAATACTTTTTGTTTTAAGGAATCTTAATAAAAATGGCGCTTGAGTATTAATATCAGTATGCGCTAGAACTATGTCATAATTCCTTTGATCTATATCTTGTGCTATTTTTTTATGAATCAATCTAAGACTTATAAATGTATCAATAAAATCACTTTTAAATCTATCTAAAAATGGGATATTTAGAACAGTAGGTTTAAAATTATATAAATAAAAATTTGTTGCGCTTTCGGACGCGCTGAAAATATCTTTTGCATCGTCTGTTGTGTATATATCAACAACATGCCCCAAGGAATTTAATCCCCTAATATGTTCAAATACTACTCGTTTTGCTCCGCTAAAAGCAATGTTGTAAAACACAGCGATTTTCATATTAGTTACTCTTAAATGATTTATACAACAGGACAAAAATAACTGGGATTTCCCCAACTGCAGAAAGAATAGCGGAATAAACTGCCCCCAATACTCCGAACATTAATACAAAAGGAATGATAGTTATTAATAAAACTCCAAATCTAGTTAAAGTCATTATGGTGACATATTCCTGTCTCTCAATTGCTAAAAATACAGCAGACGAAGGAGATAGAACTCCTCTCAAAACGCCATATATCGATAATATTTTTAAAACAGGTACAGCATTTAACCATTGCTGTCCCAAGACAACAGTAACTATTGTTTCAGGGAAGGTAAAAATCAATACGCCCAATAATAATGTAGCAACAGAAACAATAGAGGTTGTTTTAACAAATGCTTTTCTAAGACGATCTCTATCACCTTCAATTTTAGAATATACCGGAAAGATAACTTTATTGACTACGTCTGATATTTCTGAAATAGGTAAGATAGATATTCTATAAGCAACTTGATAAATTCCTAAAGTGGTTGTACCTAAAAATCTTCCGACTATAATATCATCCCCATTGTCTCCGAAATAGTTCAAAATACCTGACACTGTAATCCATTTGCCTTTTTGGAAAATTTCTTTAAAATATTTTCTATCGAATCTTAATTTTGGTAAAGGCCTTATCAATGCAAATGATAAAATAACTTCCAATATTGACCCAATTAATAAACCAAACACTAGGCTATATACCGAATGTGTAACAATTGCAAAAAAAACTGTGGCTAGTGCATCAACGAAAAATAATGTGGTCCTAAACCAAAATTCATACATAAACCCTAGCTCTTTCTGAAACTTAACTTCCGCAGGATTAATAAATCCTTTTATCAAAGGCACCAAACTTATTAAAAGTAAAATACCTAAAGCCTCTGGGGTTCTAAAAAAAAGGGCGACGATTGGAGACGAAATAACTATTACTAAACAAATTATAATTCCCCTTATAATTGAAACAACCCAAGCAGAATCTATATACTCCTCAATCTCTTTTTTCGCTTGAATTAATATTATATTTATTCCAGTTTCTGTAAGAATTTCTAAAAACGCTAAGACTAAAGATGCAATTCCAAATACACCGAACTGAGAGGGAGTTAAAACTCTTGCAAGTACAGCAATTTTTAAGAGTGATAAAGCTCTTGTTACAATTCTAAAAACAGACATCCATGAGATGCCTTTTATAGCAACCCTCGTATATCCCATATTTACTATTGAAATTATACCAATTTTGCCTTTATAATACATTAACTGCTCCTCTAAATGAAAATCAAAGCGTGCAGAGTTTGTGACTCAAAAAAATTATTAAAAATATTATCTTTAGGAAATCTTTATCTTTCTGATTTTGTAAAAACGAATAGAAAACCAAAAGCTTTTCCCCTTAATATATTTGTTTGCAAGAAATGTCTTCTTGTCCAACTTGATTACAACGCTCCCCAGAAATACCTTTATACCGAAAGATACGGATATAAATCCGGTATTAATCAAACTATGAAAGACGAATTAAAAGGAATAGTTGATCAATCGTTAAAAAAGATTAAAAAAACCAGTGACAAAATTGTAACTGTAGATATTGGCGCAAACGATGGAACAATGCTTAGTTTTTATCCAAAATCAGTTCATAGAGTATCTGTAGAACCAGTTAAAAAACTTGCAAGAGAAAGTAAAAAATATGCTGACGAAGTTGTTAATGATTACTTTACATACGAATCCTATGCAAAACACACAAAAAATCTCAAAGCTGACATAATCAGCGCAATTTCCTGCTTTTACGATATGGAAGATCCTAATAAATTTGTTGAAGATGTTAAAAAAATAATGAAAGAGGATGGTATCTTTGTAATCCAGCAAAATTACCTAGTTGAGATGCTTAAAAAAAATGCATTTGATAATGCGGTAAATGAACATTTAGAATATTATTCTCTTTTAGCATTAAACTATTTATTAAAAAAACACGGCATGGAGGTGTTTGATGTTGAATTAAGAGACTTAAATGGCGGAAGTTTTAGAACATATATTGCTTTAAAGGGCAAAAGAAGAATTAGTAAGAATGTATTGAGAATGCAAGCATTAGAAAACAGACTTAAGTTAACAAACAAAAAGATCTACAAAGATTTTGCAAAAAGAATAAAAGAAAATAAAGAAAAAATTATGAGCTTTATAAAAAAAGAAACAAATAAAGGAAAGAAGATATACCTTTATGGTGCCTCAACACGAGGAAATACACTTTTGCAATATTTTGGACTTACTCCAAAATATATTCCCTATGCTGTTGAAAGAAATCCAGAAAAATGGGGAAAGAAAATTGCTTCCGTTGGTATTTCAATTATTTCAGAGGAACAGGCAAGAAAAGATAAGCCTGATTATATGTTAGTACTACCTTGGTTTTTTAAAACCGAGTTTTTAAAAAGGGAACGTGCGTATCTTAAAGGTGGAGGGCATTTCATATTTCCACTTCCAAAATTTGAAGTTGTTTAGTTAAATATCCTCATTTTTAAAACAAAAAATAAGGAATTTAAAAGTTCGCTTGTATTAACGTTAGATTTGCCATATTTTCTAAAGTTCCAGGTAATTGGAACTTCACTTATTTCAAATCCCTTTTTATACAATTTATATAAAACTTCAGAAAGAGTTATAAATCCTTTTGCTTTTATTTCTATCTTTGTTAAATATTCAACTGCCCCCCTAGTGTAAAGTCTAAAACCACTTGTAAAATCAGAGACTTTAATTCCCAACCAATATCTTAGAAATAAATTTATAACCCTACTTAATATAGTTCTGTTTTTGGCAATATTTTTTATTCTTCCCCCAGGTAAATACCTTGAACCTATAATTAAACCATAATTTTTCTCCGATAGTTTTTTAATAAATCTTTCAAATTCTTGGGGATCATGTGCCAAATCAGAGTCCATCTCGAATATGTATTTTATATTCTTATCCCTTAATACCTGTCTAAATCCCTCAATAACAGCGCTTCCTCTTCCTGATTTTGTAAGTCTAGAAATAAGAATAATATCCTTTTTGTTTTTAATCATTTTTTTAAGTTTTTCATTTTCTTCAACTCTAGAATCATCCACAATAACGATCTCTGAGCCAGGTAAAAATTTATTAATTCCCTTCATCAATATAGAAATATTTTTTACTTCATTATAAGAAGGAATAACTATTGCGAAATTATTATTTTTCATAAATTGAAATACTTATAGGCATTTGGATTATATTTGTAACAACAAAATATAATCTATTCGCAAATAAATTATAATATTTTAATTGAGGAGAAAAAACTATTATTTTTTTATATCCGTTTTCATTAAGTTTTCTTATCAAATCTTTCTTTGGTGAACTTTTAACATAATTTGCATTGTCAAAATCATTTGTAACAATTACGTATTTTGGTAACGTTGAATCTTTCGAAATAATTTGATACTTATAGACTGTTTCATAAGTCTTATTGTACTGTTTAAAGTAATAATCTTTTACCACAAAGTCAGGCAACATTTGATAAATTGGTATGTTTTCAACCCCAATCTCACTTCCTGGAGGTATATTTTTGATAATCCACTTTGAAGAAACTTCTCTTGGGTCAGGAAAAATCTTCACTGAAATCCAGGAAAACGATTGAATAGTTTGCAGAATAATTCCTAAAAATAATATTGCATATATTATATTTTTATAATTTTCAAAAACTTTAAAGTTATAAACAGTCTTAAAAAATATACCTGATAATATGACCATAAATGGAAGCAGAACCAAAGCTCTATTTCCCCCACCATCCAAATTAAATGAGATTGTTACTATCAAAAACAACAAAGAAGCCATGAATAAAAATAATTCAATCTTATATTCCCTAATTTTCCCAGTTAGAAATTTAATTAAAAGATATGCTGCGAAAAAGATCATGGAAAGAAAGTAGATAGGTATAATAAAGTAGCCAAAAATAGATGGAAATTGCCTAAAAAGAAGGTAGGACCATACAGGATATCCCAAATTAAATACATTACTAAGCTTTGGTCCTTGAACCAATGTGGAACTAAGAAGCTCGTAATAGTTTCCTTTACCAAAGACAATATCTGGAATACCAACTAACAAAAATACTATTAAAATAACAAATATCGAAATAATTAAGTATTTATAATTTCTTTTTTGCGTAAAGATAAAAAAAGAAAGAATATAAGAGACAAAAAGTGGTATGGCTGTAAATTTTGTAGAAAGAGCAAGTCCTGTTGCAATTCCTGCAAATATAAAATGATGAACATTTTGACTTTTGTAATATTTAAAAAGCAAATACAATGTCACAATAATCCAAAAAAGTAATGTAATGTCATATTTATAGTAGTTGGTAAGAAGAAGAAATAACGGAGTTAAGGTAAATATTGTGGTTAAAATAATTGAAAACCTTTTAACATATTTTCTTAATAAATCATAAATAACCCAGACAGATAAAACCCCGTATAAAAGTGTATGGAGTCTTAGCACTTCAAAAAGAACTTGCTGCATAGGTAAATTATCGATGGAAGATTTTATTGCCAAAGGATTAACTATGCTAAAAAGATAAAAAGGCACCAGAAATATAATTGACGAAACTATGTGGTAAAAAGGGATATTTGCCGATCCGCTTACAAGTCCTGTTCCTTGTGTGATAAATGCTCTAAGGGATTGTAAGAAATGCCACTCATCCATTGCATAGCTAAAAGGATGATTCGTGTTTGGAATTCCCCAATTAATTAAAAGAAGCGTTGTTAAAATATAACCAAAAATAATTAAAAAAACTCCGCTGTTTTGTCTTACCAAACTTAAAAAATTGTTTAAATTGATTTTTTGAATGACTCCAAGACTTGTAGCGGTTAAAACTGCAATATCTGACGTAAATTGAAGCAGTGGGAGATAAATAATGACAACAGTTTTTTTTACATATTTAAAATTTTTTGATATAGACCATAAAACATAAGCCAAAAAGAGTGAAATAATGAATAAATTAAAATACAAAGATTTCATAATTGGAATTAGTATTAAAAGATATGCTGCAAAAATATATCTTAGGAAAATATAAGTTACTTTAGGTCTAAAAATGTTTGCCTGCGCATCTCCAAGAGCAAATCTGAAAAACATCTTAAACGCTTGCGTAATATTTTTTCTAGGTAGCCAATAAACTATTGCATTTTTTTGAAATTGAATTTTAAAACCTTTATCTTTAATTTTATTTGCAAATGCAAAATCTTCATTATGGGATAATTTTTCATCAAATCCGCCAATTTCTTCCCATACTTTTTTTCTAAACGCCATTGATCTAGCCGCAGGAAGAAAGTCTTTTGGGTTTATTTTGTCTTCCATGACTAAAGCGTAAGGAATTACTGACTTTTCAAATGTGTTTGAATATTTTCCCTGGTAATATCCCGCTACCACATCTACTGAGGATTTTTTAAACGGTTCTGAGATGTTTTTTACCCAATTTTTATCCAGTAAACATCCCGCATCTGTTAAAAGAATTATT
>CAZUZF010000001.1:1640-16466 GCA_964624955.1 uncultured Gammaproteobacteria bacterium | reverse complement strand
CAGATAAGTGATACGCTAAGCTTTGCCATAAATACTTGGTTGAAATTATATCATTCTTTATTTTAGAATACATTAAATTCAATGGATTTATTTTTTCTGCTTTTAAGTAATATCACTCAAAAAATATCCTTTTTAAAACAGGACTTTACGGGTTTTTCTATTGATTACCTTGTCTTTATTAATTTTGCCATAAATTTATCTTTAGCTATTTTATTAATTTTTGTTTCATTTTCTCTGGGAAGAAAAATTTTAAACTACTTTACAAAAGAGATTGATGAAAAAGATTTTGGATATTTAATTTACATTGCTTTTGGATATATTTTAATCGGTAGTACAGTCGCAATCTTAGGGTTGTTTTCCCTATTAAATCCAATCGCTATTTCTTTATTAATAGTTTTTACACTTTTTTTTACATTTGCTTTCCCAATTTCTATTAAAGAAAATGCTTTTTCTTTTTATAACAGTTTCAAAAAAACCATCAATCATCTAAAAACAAACCGTTTGGTCTATATTGGAGTTATTATATTTATAATGCTTGCACTTACCAATTTAATAAATCCAGAAATAAGGGAGGATCAGTATCACGTAGACCTTCCAAGAATTTATCTACAAGCCGAAACTACAATGATTCCTCCGAAAGAAGATTTACATGTTTCAGGAAGTTCTCTTCTTTCTGAAATGTTTTATATAGTTTCAATATTTTTAACTTCTAAAGAATCTGCAAGATATATTCATTTTGCATTTTATATATTGGTATTATTAGTCCTTACTGAATTTTCAAAAATTAAAGATTATAAATTTGCAATTTATACTCCGCTTCTTTTGGCAAGTGCCCCAGAGATAATACATGAAACCTCATCAATGTATGTTGACTTTCAATGGATGTTTAACTTTTTATTATCAATATTAGCTTTATTGTCCGCAAAGAAAATAAATTTTTCAATTCTTGCAATATCAGGATTTTTACTTGGCGGAATGATTGCTACAAAACTTTGGACTATTGTATTTATTCCAGTTGCAATTGTCTTTCTTTTTATAATTTTAGAAAATGAAACAATAAAGAAAAAAAAACTTAATATTCTTAATTTTATTTTCTTTATTTCACTTGCTCCAATACTTTGGTTTTTAAGAGCTTTTATTTTAACCGGAAATCCTCTTTATCCAGCTTTTACAAGTCAGACACTTTTAGACTCGACCAAATGGAGTTTGCCACTATCTCATTACATAGGATTAAATTATGCAATCTTTAATCCTTCGTTTTATATTAATGTATTTAGTCCTTTATTTTTCTTGGGATTATTATTTGTCTTGTATAGTTTAAGAAATAATTTAAAGATAATAAAAAATGTTTTAATTTTTAAATTTCTTTTATTACTTTTTGCAGTGTATCTATTTATAATTTATCCTTATGGGAGATATCTTTTAGGACTTTATATTTTATTTATTTTCCTTGCTTCGCTTGGAATAAATGGTTTTATTTCTAGATTTAAAAAATTTGATTATTTCTTGTATATAATTGTGTTAGTTATTTTCTCCTATTACTTCGTTAATTCAATACTAGCTTTGCCATATTCTCTTGGCATGTCAAATAAAAATAATTATTTATCAAGAATTTTGATAAGAGATAATTCAAGCTATTATAATTTTGGGAATAAATTTGATAAGTATATTTCAAATAAAGACTTGGTTGCTATGTATAATTTTCATGGATATTACTATGCTAATTTTAAATATATTGATATTAATTATATTTTTGATAATGAAAAGAAAAAATTCAATCTTTTAAAACAAAATGGGGTAACCAAATTTTTAATACGAGGTGGAGATATAGAATGGTTTTGTAAAAAAATAAATATTAAAGATTGCAATCCAGAAAGTTTCTCACTTATCTCAAGTTATTTAGAATATCCTTATTATTATCTATATAATATAAAATAGTATGTTTGATCCCTATAGAATGGTTTTAGTAAATGTCATTGGATCTTTGGTAATTGTCTTAATCGCTTTTATTTACAGATATATTTATCCAAAGAAAAAAATAAACTTATTTTATTTACTAATCTCTTTTTCTATTATCGCTTCAATCAGTATTTTTAGAAAAGGCGCATATGAAAGTGGGGACTTTAACATTCATATTTACAGATCAATGGAGTTTTATAAATCCCTTATGGAGGGAAACATTATGCCATCATGGGCTCCAAATTTGAATGCAACTTACGGATATCCCCTTTTTATATTTAATTATGCACTTCCTTATTATTTTATTTCTCTGTTTCATTTTTTAGGACTTAGTTTTGTAAGTTCTCTAAAAGTTTTTCTGTTTTCCAACATGATTTTAAGTGGAATTTTTATATTTATTTTTATACAAAATAAATTTAAGAATGATCTTGTATCTTTTGCCTCAAGTATGTTTTACGTTTTTACCCCATATCATTTAATATCTGTTCATTTTAAAATTACAATAGGTGAAGTACTTGCTTATACTTTAGTTCCTCTTTGTTTTTTGTTTATAGACAAGTTTTTAGAAAAAAATAAAACAGCTTTTCTCATATCATCAGGGTTAATATTGGGACTTATTGCAATAAGTCATATTTTTATTGCAATGGTACTTGTTCCAATTATATTGTTTTACCTTTTAATAAGCCTTAAAAATTGGAGAAGTACTTTAAAAAATTGGGTATATATATTAATAATTGGAATGACAATATCTTTATATCAATGGCTTCCTCCATTTTTATACAAAAATTATCTATCTATTACATTTAACCCAGTAGATTTTAGTAAATTATATTTTCCAAATGTTATTGATCTTCTATTTTCTCCTTGGAGATTCGGTCTACTTTTTCAAGGACCAAAAGGTGAAATATCAAATTTAATAGGATATGCACAGATTGCAGCAATAGTATTCTTTATCTTTTTATTATTAAAGAAAAAAATAATTACAAAATATAAAAACGCAATTTTCTTTTGGCTTTTAATACTAGCCACAACAATATTTATGATTCTCCCTCAATCTATTTTTTTATGGAAATATTTCCCAATGATAAACGCAGCTGGATCACATAGGCTTTTGCTTATCGTGGGTTTAATTATTTCTTTGCTTTTCGGATATTTAGCATTACACATTAAAGATAAATTTATTATTTATTTACTCATTGGAATTTCTATTTTCTCAACAATCTTAAATTGGGGACAAAGAAGAGTAATCCCGCAAATTAATGATTATTATTTGCAGAAAAATTTGCCGCTTAGCACATATCAGGGAGAACATCATTACTATGCAATAACTAAATACGTTGATCCAAACGATCCATGGTTTTCTCAAATTCCAAGAAAGAATATAGAGTTACTTACCGGAAAAGCAAGTATTAAAACTCTCAATAGGTCTTCTACAAACCATCAATATACAATAAAAGCAGAAACAGAAATTAAGATAAGAGAAAACACATTATATTTTCCAGGCTGGAATGTGAATATGAATAAAAATGTTGTACAAATATATCCTGATAAAAAAGGAGTGATAAATGTAGACATTCCTAAAGGTGTATATAACTTAACACTAAAATATGAAGATCCATTTGTACTTAAACTATCTAAAATAATAAGCTTAGCTAGTTTAATCCTTATTATCACTTACTTAATATTTTCTTTTTATAAAATTAATCAACCTTCCAAAGCCTTAAGTAAACTTTAACCATATTTTCCCAAGTGTTATCCTTAACCCACTTATATCCACCATCTATATCAATTTTTTTATGATCCTTTAAATAACTTTCAACTTCTTTTGCTATTTCCTCCCCTGTTTTACCAATAGAGATAAATTTTGCAAAAGGAGACATATATAGATAATCCTTTTTAATTACATTATTATATTGTGCAAATATTGGAATTCTTAATGCAAGCGCTTCTAATATCCCTAAATATCTTGAAACAAAAATTATTTTATAAAAGGATATATAATCTGTCACATTTGACACAAAACCTTTAAAAGACACATTTAACTTATTTTTAGAAACGTACTCCTTCGCTTTATTTTTTAGTTGTCCATCTCCAAATATATCTAGCGTTAAATTTATTCCTCTCTTTTTAAGAAGGTAAATTGCTTCTAAATACTCTAGGATACCTGTTTCTTCTTCCAGTCTTCCTGCAAAAATTACATCTTTATTTTTTTTAACACTTTCATTTTTTATTTGTAGTAATTTTGAGTCGATTGCTCCATAAGATACAAAACTAGGTTTTGTTCCGTACCATTTTTTTAGAAAATCTCCTATGCAAATATTTCCATTGGAAAGCGCTTCTGCAAGTTTATGCATAAAAACTGCTCTCTTATTTGGAATTTTATTGCCCTCGTAGCCATGAAATGTGGTGTATACTTTCTTAAATGGAAAAATAATTCTAAATGGCAGATACCAGAAAAATACATCATGGCAATGGATAATATCGCTTTGAGCAATTATTTTTATTTGCCTAATTAGTTGTAGCCATATCCTAAACTTTTTAAACCAATCATTGTCTCCAACATCAATTCGTATTATTTTCGTATTTAACTTCTTTCCTGCCTCCTTAGCACCTAAGGAATTTGACTGATAATTATTACTATAAGACTGTTTAATTTTCTCCGTAATAATAGTTATTTTATGTCCTTGATTTATTAGTATTTTGCTAATTTCGTTAATATGTTTTTCTACACCACCAATGTTTGGATAATACGATCTAGATAAAAATAAAATTTTCATTTTTTTACTTCCATAAATTATATCACCCATTAGAGATTAAATTCATTTAAAAATGACTATTGACAAATAAGAATAATAAGTATTAAAAATTATTTAAGTGGAATTTATTCGTTTATCACAACGATTATTAGTAATAATCAGTTTAGTTATTTCTTTTCTTTATTTTGTTTCTCCAGTTAACGCAGAAATATGTCCTTATAATCCCAATGCGAATCCCTGTTGGGTAATTAAAAACCCAATGCTTACCTCACGGCGTGATTTAGGTGCCGCGGTAGATGTTTCAGGTAAAGTATATGCTGTTGGAGGATATAATGGAAATTTTTTAAATACTGTAGAGGTATACGATCCCTCTACAAATAGTTGGAATAACAAATCTACAATTCCGCAAGGAAGAAATGCAATGGGTTTTACTTACTTTCCATCTAATGGGAAGTTTTATCTTGCAGGAGGGTATAATAATGGATATCTAAGCGATTTTTATGAATACGACCCTGCTGCTGATACTTGGACGCCTAAGAGCCCTATGAATACTCCACGTGCATACTTTGGACTTGTAAATGGATCAAATAATAAATTGTATGCCATTGGAGGACAAAACAATAGTGGAAATGTAAGTACTGTTGAAGAATATGACCCCTTAACAAATCAATGGATACTAGTATCGTCACTACCAACTCCAAGAACTGGATTGGGAGTTGTTTCTGCTCCTAATGGCAAGATATATGTCATTGGAGGCCATCTAGATTTCGCTAATAACTATATTAATGTTTCTACCGTGGAAGAATATGACCCAATTACTAATACTTGGAGCACTAATAAATCGCCAATGCCAACTCCACGAACTACATTTGGTATTTCACTCAATGCAAATGGAAACATATACGTAGTGGGGGGAAATGTTGGCAATCCAGGCGTACAGCCAGATATAGAAACCGATATAGTAGAAGAATACAATTTTCTTACGGATACGTGGATAACTAGTTCACCCTTGCCCATAAATATTGATGATATTGGGCTTGTGTTAAGTAGTAACAATCGACTTTATATGATTGGCGGCAGAACTGAAAATAACCAGTTTGTTAATACAACATATGAAGGCTTTATCCCAACCCCTCCGTCTATATCCCTAAATGTTCCGTTACTTAAACAAACTGACCCATTATGGAAAAATCAAACATACGATAATGCGCAAATTTGGAGTCCGTTATCTAGAACTATTGAAAGATGGGGATGCACTTTAACATCTGCAGCTATGGTTTTAAATTTCCACGGCATAAACAAACTCCCAAATGGAACAGATTTAAGTCCTGGTACTTTAAATACATGGTTAAAAAGCCAAATTGACGGATACATTGGGACGGGTTGGGTAAATTGGCTTGCAATATCAAGACTCTCTAAATTAGCAAAATCAATTAACAATATAACCGACTTTGATGCTTTAGAATATTCAAGATTTGAGGGGGCTAATAAAGACATGTTAAAAGAGGATATTGAAAACTCAATTCCTGGTATTTTGGAAGAACCTGGACATTTTGTTGTAGGAAAAGGATATAATAACGATACTTTTGAAATAAACGATCCATTTTATGACAGAAATACACTTAACGATGGCTACTCAAATACCTTCCTATCTTTAAATAGACTCGTTCCCTCAAGTACTGACCTTTCATACATAATGATTGCCGTTAACCCTGAAGTTAACATTGTCTTAAAAGACCAAGATGGAAATACAGTTGGGGAAACTTTTTTACAACAACCACTCATTGATGAATTAAATTCCTCAAATACTAACTTACCAATTAGAATACTGTATGTGCCAAAACCACCAAACGGAAACTATCAGTTATTAATTTCCTCAAGCAATAACAACCAATATGACCTAAATATCTTTCTCTATGATGAAAATGGAGAGGTAAATACATTAACCCAATCTGGATTTGTTGGTCCAAATATTCCAAATACCTTTGATCTTTCTTTTAATCGTCAAGATTCAAATAATTCAGAAAGCGCAAAAAATATAACTTTCCAAACATTAATTGATGATATAACTCTTGGCAAAAAAATTAAGCTAATTAATCCAATTCTTGCAAAAAATCTTATCAAACTTACAAAAAGCGCGCAAAGAAATGCCCAGAATAATAGGAGGCTAACGGCAAAACTTGAATTAGTAGCCTTAGAAGCAATAATTAAACCTCTTAAAAGCACCCTTATTAAGGAACCCGCTTACTCAGTAATTCTTGTTGACTCTAAGTATTTAAGAGGTAATCTTTAGCTTAAGTGGACTTGAGAGGATTTGAACCTCTGACATCTTCAATGTGAATGAAGCGCTCTACCACTGAGCTACAAGTCCAGTAGTCTAATTATATCAAATAAAACCAATTGACAATTGAGGCTAGAATTGGGACAATAAACTAATGGAAATCATCAGAAAAATCTACACGTTTCTTCTTGATAGCGTCCAGACATTTTTAATTGCTGCCGCTATTTTTTTGGTCATCTATCTATTTCTTTTTAGGCCTTATGAAGTAAAAGGAGATTCAATGTATCCAAACTTCTATGACAAGGAGTATGTGCTCACAAATTTGATAATCTTGCGATTTGAACCACCTCAAAGAGGAGATGTTGTTGTTTTTAAAGCACCTCCCGAACCTGAAAAAGACTATATTAAAAGAGTCATTGGAGTACCTGGCGAAACAGTATCAATTCAAGATGGCAAGACTTTTGTTAATGGAAAACTTTTTGATGAAAGTAAATACCTTAGCTCTTCAGTTAAAACTTTCCCTGGGGCATTTTCAGAAGAAGGAAAAACAGTAACTGTCCCCAATAACCAATATTTTGTAATGGGGGATAATAGAAATGCAAGCTCAGATTCAAGGGAATGGGGATTTGTTAAGATTGAAGATATAATTGGAGAATCTTTGTTTGTTTATCTGCCGATAAATAAGATGAGGCTTGTTAAGAATCCGCTAACCTCTCCTTAGTTAACATTTCAAAAAGCTCTTTAATTCTTGGTCCTGTAATGTCCACATCCCCTCTTATGATTATTGAAATCCTTGCCTGAGCTCTTGATTGGTACATTGCAACTTTACTTAGTTTTAGTATTTCCTCAAGTTTTCTTGCCATCTCATCAAGCTCTGGTACCCAAAGCTTTGCAAGCTTGGTTCTCGGCTCTTTTTGTTCAACTTCTCCCTTTGCCTGTCGTGCCAGATCCTCTGTTTCTCTTACAGTGCTGTTTTCTTTCAAAATTCTTTTAAACAGTTCAAGCATTAGTTTTGGATCTCCAATTGAAATTAGGGGCCTTACATGGCCTTCAGTTATTACTCCAGCAACCAATGCGTCTTTAATCGCATCGGGAAGAGACAGAAGTCTTATGGTATTTGAAATTGTAGGAGCGCTTTTACCAACTCTTCTTGCAACTTCATTTGTCCCAAGACCGAATTCCTCTATTAACCTTTTGTAAGCCTGGGCTCTTTCAATAGGATTTAGGTCTTCCCTTTGAACGTTCTCAACAATTGACATCTCAAGCATTCCTTGAGGAGTTGTTTCTCTTATGACAACAGGGACTTTCTCAAGGCCTAAAACTTTCGCAGCTCTCCATCTTCGCTCCCCTGCTATTATCTGATATCCAGCTGGAGTTTTGGCAACAACAATGGGCTCTAAAATACCTTGTTCCCTTATTGAATCAACTAACTCCTGAAGCGAGTCGGGAGAGATAATGCCCCTTGGCTGAAGAGGATTTGATTGAAGTAAATTTGTATCTATTTCAAATACTCGCTGATTATTATCCATTTAAAACGTCTACAATTTTTTTAGAATTAAGATCCTTAAATTTGACTATTCCATTAGCTAGGGAAAAAAGCGTAAAATCTCTTCCCATTGAAACGTTTTTACCAGGATGTACTTTTGTCCCTTTTTGGCGAACAATTATACTTCCCACTTTTGCCTTTTGGCCACCATAGAGTTTAATACCCAAGCGCTTTGCGATTGAGTCTCTGTTTCCTTTTACTGCTCCTTGTGCTTTTGTGTGTGCCATAAGCTATCGTGAAAACTTCCCTATTTTATCTTGACTTTTCACAGTCTGTCAAGATATCAAACCATATCTATTTTCTTTTGGCGGTATTCTTTTTTGAATTAGAGGATAAACTTCCAATTTTTTCAATTTTCACTCTGGATAAAAAAGGTCTAAATCCAGTTACCCTTCTGTATCTTACCTTTGCTTTGTATTTTGAAACTCTAATTTTGTCTCCCTTAAAGTTTTCAACCAAAGTGGCCTCAACTTTTTCACCAGAAACTGTAGGTTTTCCAATTTTTATACTTTGCTGTGAAACTAAAAGTAAAACGTCTTCAAAAGTTAACTTTCCCTTTTCCTTTGGTAATCTATCGACTTCAATTACGTCTCCTTCAGAAACTTTATATTGTTTTCCGCCAGTTTTGATTACCGCGTATTTCATAAGAAACAATTATAGCAAAATTTCTAGCTAATTTCTAGCTAATTTCCAAAACCTTATCCTTATTTGCAAACTTTTCTATCGAATTAAGAAAACCCAAAAAAATAAAATTAGATACTAAACTGCTTCCTCCGTATGAGATAAAAGGCAGAGTTACTCCTACAATTGGAAGTATGCCTATATTCATACCAATATTTACAAAAATCTGTACCAAAAATGTAAAAAAAACAATTGCGCTGAAGGTTTTGCAGAAATTGTCGTTTGTTTCAAAATAAATTTGTAATATTCTGTACAATAAAAACCCAAAACAAATTAATATAATAATTACGCCTATCATTCCCAGGCTTTCTGAAATGGTTGCGAAGATAAAATCGGTCTGGCGCTCTGGTAAAAATCTTAAACTTGACTGACTTCCCTGCCCAATTCCCCTTCCCATTATCATTCCAGACCCTACTGCAATAATCGATTGAATAACATTATATGACGTTCCCAATGGATCCATTGAAGGATTTAGAAATGTCAAAATCCTCTGTCTTTGGTAATCATGCAAAAGATTCCAAAGAAAAGGCATCATTAAAATAAAGGGTAAGGTTGAAACTAAAAAATACCTCATGGGAAAGCCAATATAAATTACTGACAAAAAAACGACAATTGAATATAAAAGCGCATTGCCTAGATCCGGTTGAAAGAAAATTAGAAAAAATATGGGTGTTAAAAGTAAAAATATATTTAAAAAACTTCTAAAATTAAAAACTTTAATTTGTGATAGGTAAACTGCTAAGCTTACAGCCAAAAATGGCTTTAAAACTTCAGAGAATTGCAATCTAAAACCAAATATTTCCACCCATCTTACAGCTCCTCTACTCTCAATTCCTAGGATTAAAACGAAAGTTAATAAAATTATAGAAATTATATAAATTGGTTTTCCAAAGACGGAAGCGGTTTTGTAATGACTTTGGGAAAAAAATAAAAATGCAAATATAGAAAGTATAAATAAAACTACTTGTCCGTTAAAAAAAGATATATTTAAAGATAGTAGGGTAACTAGACTTAAAAGTACTAAAATTAAAACAGGAATAATTAAAAACCAATCTATCTCTTTTATTATTCTATTCATCTTTTGCTACTTTAAACTTTTCTTCCCTTATAATTTTACTAACCAAGGCTTTTTTCTTTATATAATCCTCGTGCTCAATAGGCCAATAAGGAATAGAAACTATTACTTTTTCGTTTGCCTTTGTCCCAAGTTTTTTTCTTTCCTCTTGAATTTTTCTAACAATATCCCGAGCCAATCCAAATTGTAAATCCAAATTATCATCACTTGTTTTTGCCAAAACTGTGTACGTATCCATTTTTTTACCAAATGAAAGATTATAGACATTTATTTCATCTTTTACTATTTTTAGTATATTGTCTGACAATTTTTCTGGTCCGTTATACTCCATATTTACTATTGGAATTCTTACCTTTACCTCTGCTTGTTTTCTAAGGCCGTGTGCTGCTTCAGCCAATTGTCTTCCAAATAAAACTTCCTGCTCTAGTTTTTTATCAATAAGCTTTTCATTAATCTCTGGCCAATCAGCTAAGTGCACGGAGGGTTCACCTGTTAAATTTGTATATATTTCCTCACTAATAAAAGGAATAAATGGAGCAAGTATTTTTGCAAGGTTGACTAAAACAAAGTATAAAGTTAGATAACAGCTCTCTTTATCCTTTTTGTTTTGGCTAGCTGGTCCAATTCTTTCCCTGCTTCTTCGAACATACCAAAGCGATAAATCGTTTACAAAATTTTCTATTTCAAAAGCTGCTTTTTGAGCACTATATTCTTCAAGCGCTTGAGTAACAATACTTAACATATTATTAAATCTTGATAAAATCCACTTGTCCAATATGTGCTTTGGATTTAATTTGATATTGCTACTGGGTTTCCACTCATCAACCAATGCGTAGGTAACAAAAAAATTATAGATATTCCAAAGCATTAGATGAAATCTTCTTCTTGTTTCATCAGCTTTTCTATATCCAAATAAAAGATTAAGTTCTGGATTATGAACTGAAAACATCCATCTCATAACATCAACTCCAATTTTGTCAGCTCCTTCGTTAAACTCGATTGCGTTTCCCCAAGATTTGTGCATTGGTCTGCCATCCTCACCAAGCATTGAACCGTATCCAAGCACAAGCTTAAAAGGATTTTTCTTTTCCAAAACCGTTGACATGGCAATCATGGAATAAAACCAGTTCTTAAACTGTCCAGGAAAGCTTTCTGTTATAAACTGGGCAGGAAACCATAACTTCCAATACTTTTTATCAGTTGTATAGCTTAGCTTTTTTGTCTTTGGATCTACATACGTTGAAAAAGGCACAATTCCAGCATCAAGCCAAACATTACCAACATCATCTACACGACTAACTTTCTCACCGCATTTAGCGCATTTAATTTTAACTTCATCTATATATGGTTTATGCGGTGAATGTCCTTCAAATTCACTCCAACCCGAAACTGCTCTTTTTTGCAGTTCTTCTTTTGAACCGATAACTTCAAAGTTACCGCATTTTTGACATTCGAAAATTGGAATAGCAAGCCCCCAGTACCTGTTTTTTTTGGAAATCAACCAGTCGTTCATATTTGATAGCCAATCCAGTTCCCTTTCCAATCCGAACGAAGGCCTCCACTCAATCATTTTGGCAACTTCTATCATTTCTTCTCTAAGCGTTTTCCCATTTTTTTCCTTTATATCCATTGCTATATACCACTCATATGTTACTTTCCAAACAAGCTCTGTTTTGCATCTCCAGCAAGCTGGGTATCTATGGGTATAATGCATTGTTTTAAGTAGATATTTTCCATTTTCAAAAGATCTTAAGAAATCTATTATAACTTCCGGATGTTTTTTGGCATTTTGACCACTAAAACTTCCCATTTCATCTAAATATGTTGCGTCGTCACCTATTGTTGATATAACAGAGAGTTTTTCTTTTTTACCCAAATCAAAATCTTCTTTTCCAGCTCCAGGGGCAACGTGAAGTAAACCAGTTCCTTCCAAAGAAACTACAATTTCTGAACCGTCAACCACTGTATGAAATGTGTCTGGGTTTTCCCCTCTTGCCTTTACTACAAGGGGCAAATTATCAAATGGAGCCTCGTATTTAATACCTACTAAATCTACTCCTTTAATTTTACCTACCTCCTCCCATTCCTCATTAGTATCGTCTAAAATATAATCTGAAACAGAAACTTCTTTTCCTTTTAAAATTCTTTTGGGTGTATTACCGTTTTCATCTTTGTCAATAAAAATAATTTTTTCATTTATTTTGTTTTGCCATATTTTATATGTAAATTTGGTATTTACCCCAACTGCTACGTTTGCAGGAATTGTCCATGGAGTTGTTGTCCAAACAAGTAAAAACGTATTATCATATTTTTTATCTAAGATCTTAAGTTTTAAAAACACAGTTTCATGCGTTAACTCTTTATAATCTTCTGTTAACATTTCATGCTGGGAAATTGCAGTCTCACATCTTGGACACCAGGGAACGCTATCTTTTCCTTTATATACCCATTGCTTTTCAAAACACGTCTTTAAAAAATGCCAGATCATATAGTTATTTTCATCGCTCATTGTGTAGTATGAATTATCCCAGTTCATAAACTGGGCAAGCCGCTTACTCTGCTCTGTTTGAATAGAAGAATATTTAATAACTCTTTGTTTGCAAAGCTCAACAAACTTGGCAATGCTTTCCTTTTTATTTCCCTCTATCAAATTTTCAATGTCTTTTTTATTTCTAATACCAAGTTCTTTCTCAACCTCAACTTCAACCCATAAACCCTGACTATCAAAACCGTTTTGAAATCTTTGTCTAAATCCTTTCATATTCCAAAATCTTTGCCATAAATCTTTATACGTTCTTCCCCATGCATGATGAACTCCCATTGGATTATTGGCTGTAATAGGACCGTCCAAGAAAGAGTAAAGCCTGTCTGAGTTTTCGTTTCGTTTAAGGTATTTTTCAACCAGTTTTTCTTTTTCCCAATTCTCCAAAATATCCTTTTCAAGTGAAGGAAAATCAACCTGTGGACTAACAGATTTAAACATATTGTTAATTTTAGCCTAAAAAGACAATTACTTCAACCGCAAAGGTCATAACTTAGTTGTTGCGTTTATTAAAACATTAGTCTATATTTTACTTATGCCAGCACCATCAGAAGGATCAAGGTTTCCCAGACTTAAAAAAATCGTAAGAGATGCTACTGGAATCAATGGATTTCAAGAAGGTAGAGAAATTGAAAGAAGTTGTGGGCATGGCAAAGGTGATCAATTAGCAACTGGCGTGCTTTATGGAGCTACACAGGTCGCTCTTCCATTGTTATATCGTGGCCTTTCTGAGAAACAGGGAGAGAATAGTAACGGCTCTTGGTTGAAAGTAGCAGCAACTGTATTACCAGAATACGGAATGCTAGGAGCTTTTGTTGGGACCTTGTATTTACTCGGGCCAGTTGAGGCAGTTGGAGTAAGGCTTGCATATGGCGCGTCCGTTTCTGCCTTACCAGAAGTAAAAAAATCTATTTCCGCAAGACTAAGATCTTCAGGATCCAGTCCCAGATAATATTAATTCAAATACCTTTGTATATTTTCCAAATGTTCTTCATAGGTTACGCTGCAGTGAATATTTTGCAGCTTATCGTGTAAATAGTAAAAACAATCTGTTTCCTCTGGATTTAGAGCTGCTTCAATTGCATCAAGTCCGGGATTTGCAATAGGATGAGGTGGAAGACCTTTGTATTTATATGTGTTATATAAACTATCTGTGTTTCTGATATCTAAAGGTGTTACCTTTGACCACCATTTATCCCCCACCCTTCCTTTTGCATATTGAATAGTTGCGTCAATTTCAAGTTTCTGTCCTTTTAAGAGCCTATTCCAGATAACTCCTGAGATTAGTTTCATGTCATCTTTTCCCGCTGCTTCCCTTTGGATTAGAGAGGCAATTTTAAGTCCTGTTGTCCAAAGAATATCTTTTTTTGTAAATCCTTCTATATATTCTTTTGCTTTTTCATTGAAGTTTATAATCATTCTCTTGGCAATATCTAATCCGTCTTCATCAACTGGAATAAGGTATGTATCCGGAAAATATACACCTTCTACATAATCGAATTTCATTGCTGTATAAATGTTATTCCACTTATCCAATTCTTCATTACTCCAGTTAAAAGTAGCTTTAAGTCTTTCCCCTATTTGCTCTTTTCTAATTCCTTCTGCAAAACTAAACCATTTAAGATCAGGAGGTTTTGTAATTTTATCTACCACATCAAACACATTCATGTTTTTAGAAAGATAATATCCACCAGAAGAAATTTTATCGTGCTTTCCCTTTAAGGTTAATACCAAATCCATTGCCCAAAATGATTTAATAAAACCTTTTTCCTTTAAATCCTCTATCACAATTGCTTCGCCAAACTTTCGTGGAACAATAAATGTATTAACTGTTTTATCAGATGAGGGAGAACCAAACAGACTTAGAAAAACAAATAAAGAAAATACAAAAAGAATAAAAACAATCAGGGCAAGAATAATTTTTTTCATTGAGGAAACCTTTTAATTCTAGCTTATTAAAAGATTTTGTTCAACCTCTTCTCCTAA
>CAZUZF010000001.1:0-1540 GCA_964624955.1 uncultured Gammaproteobacteria bacterium | reverse complement strand
ATGGTCCTCCTATTTCTCCCCTATCTTTCTCTGGCATAGTTGTTATTTATATAATTTATATTATAAAGTCAATATCTTAAGTATTTCTATCTCTTTGGTTTTCTGCACGCCAAAAAGCATCTATCTCAGGTCTCCAAGTACTGCGCAAACGGATCAACACTGCACTTTTAGGAAGGACAAACTGATCTGCCTTCATATTTCTTGGTATATACTCAGGTTCAAACGCTCCTTGCGCGTTTGTATGTCCCCATACGGGTCCGCCAAACCCAAATTCAAATTGTAATTTTCTTCCCTCGGTAAAAACAGCATATGTACCATTAGGAGGAGCAAACATAGGAAAAAATCTTTCTGTGGGATAAAATAGTAAGTCGGAAGGTATCTCCATTTGCTCCAGAGTAACAATATCGTCATTGCCACCTTTATTATAAGATCTTTCTAATCTATAAAAGTATGGCCGTACAGTATCTGTTCCATCCGCTTGCATAACAACTTTTAGAATTTCTCCATTTGGATCTTGTAACAAAGCTTGTTTTTTGGGATCAAAGACTTTAAGAATCATTCCTAGCCAAACATCACGCAAATTAAGGGCAATTACTGGAACTGGAGGTTGTCCTCTTTCGGTTCGTAAAGCTTCAGTTATTGAAAGCATTATAGACGAATAAATACGGGAAAATAGTAACAGTATAAACTTAATGTGTCAATGATATAAATATAAGCTTTATCATGGACGATAAGAAGAAAATGTCGACCTACTAAATCTTCGCTCTCTCATACTAGCTTCCACTTCTGCCCTTGCCTGATTAATCCGTCCTACTACCTCAAACGTACCTGTTCTTTTTCTCCATGAATCCGGATCCCCTCTTTTTTGATCAGGTCTTGTTCTAAGAGGATGATCTTCAAATCTATCAATTTCTGCTTGTACATCTATCCCTAAATCCGGTCTTATTCCCAAAACCCACTCACTTCCAGCTATTACGCCATTAAGATATGATGGGTCAAAATCATTTTCCTTATCAGAATCAATCTCGTCTGGATATCCGGCATCTACCAACATTTTCCTTGACCTCGCTAATGCAAGTTGTTCTCTAATTCTAGATGCTCCAACATTTTCTGGGAGTCTTTTTGTTCCGTCATCTGGATCTCTTTCTAGAGAACTCCAAAGAGCATCTCTTACTCCCTGGAGATAAAAACCAGTATGCCTATCTGGAATAGTCAGGTATGGAAGCGGACCATCTATACTATCTAGGCCTTCTATTTGATCTAATATTACTGATGGATCTTTTAGGGGATTATCTTGATGTATTCTGTCATATATCGCAAGATGCGTTGGGTTCTGAATTGCTGCTCTTTGAGCAAGAGGACTACCAAGCAATGCTGCTACACGTGCTTCATAAACTACTGCCATTTTCCTAAAATCGATGCCAGATGCAGGTCTAGTTTCTGCTGTCATGGGCCGAATATAGCACTAGAAAGCTTAACTGTCAATTATAATAAAAAATTGTGGAATTAGTTCTTATTCCTTAAGAATGCGGGAATATCC